>JAYVRH010000325.1:0-1838 GCA_043776495.1 Cyclobacteriaceae bacterium | reverse complement strand
AATATACAATACCAGCATTAAGAACGCTTCCCAGCGGTCAAGCTTGCGTTGGCCGAGGGTGAACATAAAGACCATCAATAGTACCGTTGAACCCAGCAAGACATAGATGTCAGAATTCATGGCAATATTGTATTGTATGGGATGCACCACCCCGGTGATACCCAGGATGAAGAAAATGTTGAAAATATTTGAACCCACCACATTACCATTCGCAATGTCTGTGTTCTTTCTGTACGCTGCCACGCAGGAGGTGGCCAGCTCAGGCAATGAAGTACCGGCTGCGAGGATGGTCAACCCAATTAATTTTTCGCTGAGACCATAGCCTCTTGCAATCTCAATGGCATTGTCCACGACCAATTCACCTCCGCCTATGAGCATTGCAAGCCCCAGAATTACCATTCCCGCAGCGACAGGTGTGCTATAAAGTTTTATTGGTTCTCCTTCTTCCAGATCGGAGGAAGTTCGCATGGTTCGGTAGATGTAGAAAATAAACAATGCAAAAAACAGGAGTAGAATGATGCTGTCGAATCTGCTGAGGAGCCCCTGATAACCAGTGGTTGCGTCGGCAGGTGTGCCCCATAGGAGTGTGTCATTGACTAATAAAAACAGTACAGCGGCTGCCAAGAAAGACAATGGTACTTCATATTTTACCGTGTTACGCTGCACCACCAAAGGATAGATGAGGCCTGCGATTCCGAGTATAAATAGTAAATTAAAATTATTACTCCCGATGACGTTGCCAAAAGAAGCGTCATTTTTTCCATCAAGGGCTGACACCAGGCTTACAATAAGTTCTGGCATGGAGGTACCGAAAGCAACTACGGTCAGCCCGATGGCCAGGTTCGAAATACCGTATTTTTTTGCAGCGGAAGAAGCGCCGTTGACGAGAAAGTCAGCCCCTTTAATAAGGATGGCGAAGCCAACAAGGAGGAGGAGTATTGGAATAAACATGGGTTCCTGGGGTTAGGGTTTAGAAAGTTAAAACCATTTTTTGAATTTAAAATAGCGGAGCATGCCAAAAACAATGATGCCCATGATGAGCATCACCAACGGGTAGCCCAATATGGAATGCAACTCGGGCATAAAATCAAAATTCATCCCATAAATCCCGACAATAAAAGTCAAGGGCATGAAAATGGTTGATATCACCGCAAGCACTTTCATCACCTCGTTCATCCGGGTATTCATCGTATTGATATGAATATCCATTAGGCTGGTGGTGAGATCTTTATAGGTATCCAGCGAATCAAGGAGGTGTACCACATGGTCATACACATCGCCAAAGTATCGAACGTTGGCCTGCTCAATAAAACCGCTTTCATCCTTTGCCAGTTTGCTAATAGCATCTCGTAATGGATAAAGTGCTTTTCTTAAATAGATCAGTTCTTTTTTTATCTTTTGTATCTTCTGGAACTCACGACCGGTCGGGTTTTGATATACTTGGTCCTCAACTTTTTCGATCTGCTGTCCGACTTCATCCAAAACGGCATAGTAATTATCTACAATCACATCGATCAGACGATAAAGCAGGTAATCTGCTTTTCGCATTCTAAAACGACCGGAGTTCTTCTTGATCTTTTCACGAAGTTGCCCGAATAAGTCACCTTCTTTTTCCTGAAAGGAAAGCAGATAATTCTTTCCGAGAACGAAGCTTATTTGCTCATAGTCAATCTTGTTGTTCTGGATGCGGTAAAGCATCTTCAAAGTAAAAAATAGATGATCGTCAAACTCTTCCGCCTTTGGAGTATGGTCACTCAGAATATCATCGATGAGTAAGGGGTGGAGAGAGAAATGCTCTCCGAGTTTTAAGACAATCGATTTGTCATGAAGTCCGTCAA
>JAYVRH010000324.1:0-5887 GCA_043776495.1 Cyclobacteriaceae bacterium | reverse complement strand
CCATGAGCATCTCCGCACGTTCGCGAATGTCACTTTCTTTGGTTGATGTTTCCGGACTCAACAGTGGAAGGGGCTCTATCTTTCTTGCCAGAGCCGGTTTGTCTGATGGCGGTATGTTGGCATTGGGTCTTCGCTTGAACAAAGCGGTATCATACATGTGTCTATGCCGGTCTGCCGGAATAAATCCACCTTCACCAATATTCAAAGTGCTTCCATCATTTTGCTGAGTCAAATTTGGATGGAGCGCCTTGTGAGAAAGGTATAACAAGAACGGAGCTGTTCTTTCCTTATTGATAAACCGCAATGCATAATCGGTGAGAATATCGGTTACATATCCTTTTATGACCTGACGTTCTCCGTTAATATTAAGACTGGGGTCGATGGCCTCTCCCTGCCCCTTCAATGCAACCCATTCATCAAACCCTGGTCGTGCTGTATCGTCATTGCCCATGTGCCATTTGCCCATGAAAGCTGTTTCATAACCATTGGTATGGAGCAACTTCGGAAATGTTTCCAACCGGTGGCTTAGTTCGTCGTGTTGCTGATTGTCAACAATGCCATTCGTATGAGGATATTGTCCGGTCAAAAAACTCGCTCTGCTGGGGGAACACAAGGGAGTAGTTGCAAATGCATTTTTAAATCTCACTCCTTCTCTCGCGAGGCGGTCGATGTTTGGTGTCTTAATGTAATTATGTCCGGCAGCTCCAAATTCCTCCCACCGCATGTCATCGACCAGCACGACAATGATATTTGGTCTTTGATTCGTATCAGGATTGCTCTTAGAACTTGGTTTGCATGAAAAAAACAAGCAAAGCAAAGTGACTGAAATTAAGATATAGTTTCTCATTGGAAATTTTTTTATCGTTTTGGGGTTGGCCAGGAATAAAGGTAAAGTTTTTGTCTGACAGCCGATCGCAGTCGAAATAGAAACACGGAGTACAAGAATGGAAAGTAAAATTACAATAACTTTGAAAAACAATGATGGGCAAGCGATCACATCCTTTCTTCATTAATCTATCGATGGCTTTGTCGATGACCTTGATTTCTTTCATGGCCCAAAGCCAGGACATCACCACAGAAGGTCGTGATTTCTGGTTTGGCTTTATGCAAAACAATGCAACCCCAAATCAACCCGTTGAATTAAAAGTATTTATCAGTGCGGTTGACTCCACGGGTGGGAAAATAACAATACCTGGAATGAATTGGTCAAAGGACTTTACTGTCCTTGCCAACGCCACTACAATGATCTTAGTGCCCACCAACCTGGCCATGCCACTCAGTTCTGGAAATAAGGAAAACAAGGGCATTCATATTGAATCCGGCAGCAACATCACAGTGTATGCCCTGAACAGCCGAGCTTTTAGTGCTGATGCAGCAGTGATCTTGCCCACTCCAGCCCTTGGAAAAACATATTACATAACTTCCTATATGGGTACACCACCATCCCTATTTTCTGAATTCGTACTGGTGGCTGCAGAAGAAGGCACTGAAATAGAAATAACACCATCAGCAACTACCACCGATCGCCATGCAGCCGGCATTCCATATAAGGTCACCCTTGGTTCAGGTCAGTTGATGCAGGTACAGTCGCTGAGCGATCTGACGGGCACGAAAGTAACTGCCAGCGGCAGCTGTAAAAATTTTGCTGTCTTTTCAGGAAATGAATGGACCAACGTAGGTAATTGCGGTGCCGCTCAAGACCACCTTTACGAACAACTCTTTCCTGTGACCGCCTGGGGAAAAAACTTTGCAACCGTTCCATATCTGGGCAGGACTGGTGGAGATATATTTACAATCACAGCTTCTGAAAATGCAACTACTGTTACAATTTCAGGGCAGCCACCAATCATCTTAGGCAAAGGAAAGTCTGCCACCCAACTTTTGTCGACACCAAAATTGATTCAAGCAGATAAGCCAATACAAATTGCCCAACTTAGCAGAAGTCAAAGTTGCGACAATCAAGCTGGAGACCCATTTATGATTGTGCTGAGCCCCTTAGAACAGCCCTTGAAAAAAATTACCTTCAACGCTTTCAATGTGACCATCATCCAGAACTATTATGTCAATATCGTTACTCCTACTGCGGCCATTAATGACCTTACTTTGGATGGGACAAGCCGCGCGGGTTTGTTTCTTCCTATTGTTGCCAATTCAGATTACTCTTACGCCAAGATTAATATCTCCAGTGGGAACCATACAATCATTTCAACATCAGGTTTTTCAGCATATGTATATGGGTTTGGAAATATTGAATCGTTTGGATACGCGGTTGGAGCTAAGCTGGATAACCTGAATATGATCATTTCATCCGTTAAGAAATCAACCGGTGAACACACAACTACGGTTTGTGCCGGCGATGTGGTACAATTTGATGTCGTGACCAATAAGAATTTTTCACAATATCAATGGAATCTCAATGGCCAAACTAAAACCGGGAAACAGGTAGAATACGCTTTTGCAAACGCTGGAACTTACTTTGTCATAGTAATCGGCTCCACCGAGGCTGATAACTGCTCAGAGTCAGAGGCGGCTACTCTTAGGATGGTAGTTGTAAAGCCAAACGAAAAAATAAAGGGCCCTTCTTCTGTTTGCCCTTTTACTCCAGGAGTCACCTATTTTGTCACTGCTGACCTTGATAATACCTATAAATGGTTTGTGGAAGGCGGGAGCTTTCCAGCCAAATCAACTAAAGGAAATGTGATCATCGACTGGGGCAATACCAATGCCAAGGCACGCGTCCGCCTTATCACGACGGACAAACGGGGATGCATTGGCGATACCACTGCCTTGCCGGTAAAGATCAACGTCAAACTTGAACCAATTTTGCCGATTGGATTAGATAGCCTTTGCTCTAGCGAAATTGCTAACGTGCCTTATATGGTGTATCTAAATCCAACATCGATTTACAAATGGAGCATCAGCAATGGCCAGATCATTTCAGGCCAGGGCAAAAATGAAATCAATGTATCCTTGAATGGCCCCGGCATGAGCAGCCTGAGTTATGTTGAGGAAAGCACCTTGAATGATGTGTGCTCGGGTAAATCCGAAACCTTGCAAATTTTTATTGAGCAGGAGCCAAACGAGTTGTTGGATATCATGCTTCCAAAAAAAGTTTTTCAACTGCAGGAGCCGATACAATTTGAATTCAAAGGAGATCCTCGTTACCATTTCAAAAGTTGGAACTTTGGCAACGGGGAAACAGTCGATAGTATTAAGATAGATAGCCCTGTAAAGTATCTGTACAAATGCCCTGGCGACATTACCGTCAGCGCCTCCGCTTACACCAGTACCGTGTGTCAAAACACCGGGAAAGGTGCAGCCACCATTACAATACTGGCTCCCCAATTAATCATTCAGGCGGTGTCTCACCACACAGAGAAAGACAGCACCCTTGAAGTGCTTATGGAAACAAAGAATGTAGACTTCTATACCGACCCAATCCAACTACAACGAAGGACCATTGACCCCAAGACCTCAAATTGGGTGACGCTGGTCAAGAATCAACGGACCGGCAAGTTCTCAGATAGGAATTTGGTGACTTCTGGCAATGTCTATGAGTATCGCATGCTGATTCCAGACCTGTGCAAAAAAGAATACGAATCTCTTCCCCACAACAGTATATTACTAATGGCTGAGAAGGACAGCGTCGAAGATGTGGAAACGGTCAATCTAGCTTATAACTCTTATAAAAACTGGCCCCACGGTGTGCTGCGGTATGAACTATGGCAAAAGGTAGATGATGGTGAATATGTTTTGGTTTCCAATATGCAAACCCTTAAACATACAATAGACTATAACAATGTAGGCTTCAGCTACTATTTTAGAACAAAGGCGATTGAGAATGT
Source organism: Cyclobacteriaceae bacterium (assembly GCA_043776495.1). GTDB lineage: Bacteria > Bacteroidota > Bacteroidia > Cytophagales > Cyclobacteriaceae > ELB16-189. The sequence continues at coordinate 2,042 of JAYVRH010000324.1, read as the reverse complement.
TGGGAAACAAGTGTCATGGTCTAATACGGCTTATGTCGAATTCGTTCCGAAAGTAAAACTTTACAACGTGATTACGCCGAACAATGATAAGAGTAACGATGTTTTTGTGATTGACGGAATTGAAAATTACCCCAACAACCTGTTCACGGTATTTAACAGATATGGAAAAACGGTATTCACTGCCTCCGGATATCACAACACATGGGCTGGTACTGACAGCGAAGGTGCAGAGCTCAGCACCGGTGTTTACTTTTATTCACTTGACCTGAACGATGCAAGGCCCAAAGAAAAACTGTATAAAGGGTCTGTCAGCATCGTGAAGTAAGTGTTGATTTCTTCAATTAAGAAAATATTAGCCTAATATTCGATTCTTCCACACTAGCGAATGGAAAATAAAAAGGCGCCTATCACATCCTTGGTCTCCAAGGAGTCTCTTTCACTTTTAGCTCTAGGGCCATCGTCCTGCACAATATAAACAAGTAATCAGAAAGTCTATTAAGGTATTGGATCACCAAAGGCTCCACCTTCTCATTGGCATCAAGGAAAATAACAAGTCGCTCGGCCCGGCGGCAAACGGTGCGTGCCACGTGACCAAATGAAATGGAAGGATGCCCTCCCGGGAGCACAAAAACTTTCATGGGCTCCAGAGTAGCGTCCATGGCGTCAATCCTATTTTCAAGAAAGGTAATATCACTCGACGAAAGTGAAGGAATCTTTACTTTGGTATTGCCTGGCTCGGTTGCGAGAATCGAGCCAATTGTAAAAAGGCGGTCTTGAATTTCAATTAATTCTTCTTGTCGAATGGCATTTACTTCCTGATCGCGAAGCAAACCAACCCATGAATTGAGTTCATCGATGGTTCCATACGCTTCAATGCGGTGATCAGCCTTTGAAACACGTTTTCCTCCGAAAAGAGCAGTGGTCCCTTTATCGCCGGTTTTCGTATAAATTTTCATGATAATGGAAGTTCAAATGCTAACGGAGCATCCCATAAAGATAAGGATACAATTCTGTTTGCATTCATCTGTGATAATCTGTGACATCTGTGGCTAGTGCTTTCTTAGGCCACAAATAACACAGATTACCACAGATTACCACAGATAATAATTCTGGATACTTGTAGAAATCAATGTGCAACCTCCGCTTCGGTGGGTCGCCTGCTCACGCTTTCATTCTTGCGATCCCACTCGACGAGACCATCGCGCAAACGGATAATTCTATGAGCATAGTGCGCGATGTCATCTTCATGTGTTACCATAATGATGGTGTTGCCCTTATCATGAAGTTCCTGAAAAAGGCCCATGATGTCGGAGGATGTCTTTGAGTCCAGGTTACCAGTGGGTTCATCCGCGAGGATAATTGAAGGATCATTCACCAATGCCCTGGCGATGGCCACGCGTTGGCGCTGTCCCCCGGAGAGTTCGTTAGGCTTGTGATGATACCGATCCGCCAGGCTGACACTTTCCAATGCTTCCATGGCCTTCTCATTGCGATCACTTTTGTTATAGCCTGCATAAATCAGCGGAAGGGCTACATTCTCCAGCGCAGTGGCTCGGGGCAACAGGTTGAATGTCTGGAATACAAAACCAATCTCTTTATTGCGTACCTGGGCCAGCTCATTTTCAGTCATTTCGCTCACCATGTTATTATTCAACATATAGGTGCCGTCTGTGGGTGAGTCAAGGCAACCCACAATGTTCATAAGGGTGGACTTCCCAGAACCCGAAGGGCCCATAAATGCTACATATTCTCCTTTATCAATATTGATGGAAACCGATTGCAGGGCGTTCACGATGTTATTACCCATCTTGTAGACCTTGGAAATATTGTGGGTTTCGATGATTTTGGCCATGAATACTGTTTTGTGTGATTCTCCCTACACCTTCAACTCAAGAATAGGCTTTGAGTTTCAATTTTAGGGCAAAATGGAAAAATATTTAATGTCAAGGACTTCAAAATTACCATAAAATCTCAAATGCCTTCCAAGGCTGAGACGCTTCGTGAGAGCAGTGTACCTCAGAGTCCCCGAGGCGGTTCCGAGG
>JAYVRH010000323.1:0-1843 GCA_043776495.1 Cyclobacteriaceae bacterium | reverse complement strand
TTCATTTAAATATATAGCGGAATCGCCATTTTTTTGATTATCATTTTCAATGATACCGTCATCCGTGAGATCAAAGAATTTTAACTTCTGGTTAGCTTCCCTGAAAACGTTGGCAATTTGTTTTGCAAATACCGGCTTCTCTTCATAAAGCTTTGAAAACTTATTAGGCTTAATTCTGGGTGTGAGTTGAGGGCCAAATGGTGGTTTGGTAATAAATCCGGCTAAACCAAAGGAATTCATTTTGGGGAACTTGCCATAACTAAATGGTTCCTCAATGAAGAAGAATTTATCCGATTGCTCTTGCTGTTTTTTAGAAGGAGTATCATAAATCTCCTTCCCCATAAAATAATAAACCTCTTCAAGTAGTTCCAACAATCTTCCATTCTCAATTATCAATTTATCTGGGAGTAATTCATTTCGTATTTCTCCAAATGTACCATTGAACAATTGGAATTTGTTAATAAAGCGATGCAAGGCAATTATCCCACTGTTAATGAAAATATTGGAGGTTTTATGGAATTCAATTTTCTCCATTTATTTTTGAAATTAAATCATTTGGATTTATTTCTTGTCCAGCTGTGTTTATTGCCCTTTATAGACTCCTCAACCTTTGGCCAATTCAAAAGAAAACGATTAAGGGGGCTCCTGTTTTTAATGCCCAATTCAAGGTAAGCAATTATTTATCCCTACTTCAGCCGCATTATCTTTTGCAGTTCTTCTATGTCGGATTTATCCTTGGCCCGGCCACTTGTTAATTTGTTAATGATCAAATGATCAAGATGAAGAACGGGTACCTCTTCTATTAAGATATTCATACCACGTCGAAAAAAATCCTGTTGCTTTTGGAAGGCTGCGCTAACTCCTTGGCATATATTTTCTTGATAATGAAAGTCACGTTTGCGAGCCGTTGTTCCGGGGTAAGGCTAAGCCAATAGCGATAGTTTTCTTCCTCCTGCTCTTCCAGTGTTGAAAAAGTTATTCGCTTGGAGGACTTCTGAAATCCGGGCGATTGAAAGTAAGTTTCCAAGGGTTCTTTCGCCTGATTTATGCCATCCTTGTTTTTGTTTTGCTCCTCCATTGAATAGGCAAATTAACTAATTCCCTCCGTTCAATTTTGCCCCTCAAAATCCCTACATTTGTCCCCTCAAAATCAGGACTGACTCACTGGAATGAAGAACACGCGCAACTTTTGTATCATCGCTCATATTGATCACGGAAAAAGTACGCTGGCGGACCGGCTTTTAGAATTTACAGGTACCCTCACCGGCCGACAAATGCATGCGCAGGTGTTGGATAATATGGATTTGGAGCGCGAAAAAGGGATCACCATCAAGTCCCACGCGATACAAATGAACTATAAACTCGATGGTCAGGAATACACGTTGAATTTGATTGACACCCCCGGCCACGTTGATTTTTCATACGAAGTTTCCCGATCGATTGCGGCCTGTGAGGGTGCGCTGTTAATTGTCGATGCGGCCCAGGGAATTCAGGCTCAAACCATCTCTAACCTTTACCTTGCCTTGGATCACAATCTGGAGATCATTCCCGTGTTGAATAAAATCGATTTGCCTGCCGCCATGCCGGAAGAAGTGACGGACCAGATTGTGGATTTGATTGGCTGCCAAAGAAGTTCAGTGATTAAAGCCAGTGCAAAAGAAGGAATCGGTATTGAAGATATTTTGAAAGCGGTGGTCGCGCGGGTGCCTGCTCCCAAAGGTGACCCCAAAGCACCGCTTCAGGCAATGATCTTTGACTCCGTCTTTAATTCATTCAGAGGGATTGAAGTGTATTACCGAGTGTTCAATGGCACCATCCGGAAAAACGATCTTATAAAATTTGT
>JAYVRH010000322.1:0-1844 GCA_043776495.1 Cyclobacteriaceae bacterium | reverse complement strand
TTTAGGATTGTCCTAAAAAGGGGGAGCTTACACAATGATCATTGCAAGGATCGTGTCCACGCGGAATAGAGAATGAATCACACTAGATCGTTTGATATTCTTTACCAAAATCCAAGTAAATGTTACAATCAGTCCGATGCCTAAGATTAGTTTGATGTATATCATATCGTAATCTATTGAATTCTTTGCTCAGACAAAGGGATGATTTTTACAAACCGCGAATTGGCTTTACGCTATTTCACCACAAACTCCACGCCCATCCTCGCTTGCACACCCTGGTAGTTTTTCAGCTGATCCCACTGGCGGTACCATGGATAGTACTCACCCAACTCCTTTTGCAAGGCCTTCACTTTTGTGTTTTCTTCCCAGTCGCCCATGAGCCTGTCCAGCAAAGGACGGGGACGAGGGTAATAGCGGAGTTTGTAATCTTCACCGATGCCTGCTTTAGCGGCGGCAATCTTTACTGCATCGTCAAATCCACCCAGCACGTCCGCCAGTCCATTGTCTTTGGCTTGCGTTCCTGTCCATACTCTGCCGGAAGCAATTCTTTTCAAGTCAGCGATGTCCATGGAACGTCCTTCAGCTGCCTTGCGCGTAAAAGTCTCGTAGACCTCATCGGTCTGCTTTTGCAGGATGCCTTTCTCTACCTCTGTCAATGAGCGGGTGACCGTGAACAGCTCGCCAATTTCTCCTGTCTTCACCTCTTCGGAAGTAAGGCCGAGCTTGTTGTCCATAAATTTGCTCAAGTCAAAGAGTATAGCAAATACTCCGATCGAACCAGTAATGGTCGTTGGCCTTGCCACAATGGTATCACAGGCCATGGCAAGATAGTATCCACCCGAAGCCGCGTAATCCGACATGGAAGCGATGACCGGCTTCTGCTTTGCCGCCAAGGCAATCTCTCTCCACATCATGTCTCCGGCCTGAAAAACTCCACCGGGAGAATTGACGCGCAACACAATGGCTTTGACCTTATCATTGTTTCGTGCCTTTCTCACTTGCTCAACGATCGTCACTGCTCCCACTTGCCCCTGGTCGGCTTTGCCCGGGATAATCTCTCCATCAGCCACGATCACCGCGATCTCGTTCTTGGATGAGCTCGTGACCGTAAATGATTTCTTGTATTTACCGTATCGAACCAGCGGCACGGACTTCTTTTTATCTAGTCCTAAACGCGAGCGAAGTACATCCTTCATCTGATCATCATAGTATAGTGAATCCACCAGTCCGCTGGAGACTGCCAAGGCTGCACTTCTCACCACCATCTTATCAGAAATTTCTTTGAGTTTTTCAAAGGGAATTTTACGCGCATCGGAAATATCATGGAGCATTTGTCCATGGATAGAACCTAAAATTGAATTTAACTGCAGTTTGTTTTCTTCGCTAAGGTCCTCACGCAGAAAGGGCTCGACCGCACTCTTGAAGTCCCCCACACGAAATATCTCAGGCTTGATTTCAAGTTTATCAAAGAGCTTCTTAAAAAATGTCACATCTGCGGTGAGGCCATTGAATTCTAAATCGCCTTCGGGATACATATAAATTTTGTCCGCAGCAGAAGCGAGGTAGTAGGCACCTTCGGAATAATAATCTGCATACGCAATCACCCACTTGCCCGACTTTCTAAAATCAATCAGCGCATCCCTCAGTTCCTGAAGGGAGGCCATGCCCATTCTAACGGAGCTCGTGTTGAGGAAAATCCCTTTTATTTTTGAATCGGTTTTTGCGTATTCTATGGTTTGCTTTAAATGAAGCAGTCCAAAACTTTGATCGCCGGACCCTGGAAAAATTTCCGCCAATGGGTCTTCCACCTCCAATTCCGTAATCGGCACTTCCAGTTTAAGATG
>JAYVRH010000321.1:0-5910 GCA_043776495.1 Cyclobacteriaceae bacterium | reverse complement strand
GATACACCAGCAGAATTTTTTCAGCGTCGGATTTTTCCAGGAGTTTTTTGGAACGTTCCATCATGCCTTTTCCATTCCCTCCTGAGCCATGCAAAATAAAAACCAGGCTGGCTCCTGAGCTGGTGGCAGCGGGCTTACTAAAATGGAAGCTCCGGTAATGACCATCCACCAGGAGGGAGTCAGAGATAATTTGTGCCGGTAGTACTTTTGAGGAGAGAAGGAAGAGGATAAGGATAATTGAATTCTTCATATCAATGAGTTATTTTTTCTGATCAATTAATTCAAGTCTTTTAACAATGGAGCCGGCTGTTAATATTGTACCCGGAGATAAAACAGCATTCGCACCAATTTTCGAATCATCCCCAACCAAAGCGCCAAACTTTTCTGAGTGCGTGTTAATGATTGTCGATTGGTAGGAAACGAAGATAATCTTTTCTTTTCTATCGTTATGATAGTTGGCGATCACGGATCCAGCCTCAAAATTTACATGGCTGCCGATCAGGCTGTCGCCGATGAAATTAAAGTGAGCAATCGTACTGCTGTCAAAAATAATGCTGGTCTTTATTTCACAACCTGGCCCGACTGTGACAGACTTACCTAAATAAACACCACCCCTTAAATAGGCATGGGCTCCTACAAGGCAGTGTTCACCGATAATAGCAGGCCCTTTTAAAACTACCCCTTGCTCAACGTTTGCAGTCTTGTGAATGGCAACTCCGTTTTCAATTTTATAATGTGTGCCGTGGCGTGAGATCATGTCTTTCAAAATATCTGGAAGATTCCCCGTGATCTCCCAGGGCTGTAGTTTTTTCTGTCCTTGGATGACAACAGAGAATTCTTTTATAAAATCATCTATTAAGATCATATTTTAAGAGTAAATGAATTAAGTCAGGAAAATGTTAAGATCCAGAATGAAATTTTGTCTTATCAATTTGCCAACTCTTTGCCTACTGCCCCTGCCAACTGCCTACTTTTTAAAAGATTACCCCGTTTCAGTTTACCGCCAAGGCAACCAGCTCCCCCGGATGGTCTTCTGCTCCGATGGCCATTACAATGTATTGTTTTCCATTGATTGAATACGTCATCGGAACTCCACTTTGATTGGCGGGCAATTCAATCTCCCCAAGTATTTCACCGGTCGCTTTATCGTGGGCTCTGAACTTATTGCCCCCTCCGCCTGCCGACCCATAAAGACCCGCCCCTTCTCCGGCAAACAATAAAGTTTTTGTAACCAGCAACCCAACACGGTCAGGTCGGCCAGTGCGAGGTAGCTTTATTCCTTTCAATGCCGGATTATTTTTGACCCAATCTGGTGCGTCGGCATTCGCCATCATCCATTCATGTTCACCTGTGTTGAGATTGATCGCTGTGATTCTTCCCCACGGGGGCTTGGCCAATGGTAAGCCGGATGGACCTCCTTGTCCTCCGTCCGTGCCGCCTGTAAACCATGCTACATAATTCATATCAGAAATGTCAGGTTCGGAAGAGAGGGACATGGCCTCAATCATAGTGGTTGACGACACATAAAGAAAATTGGTTTCGGGATCAAGAACAGCTCCTTGCCAGTTTGCTCCTCCCGTTGGACCTGGTAACATGAGCGTGCCTAACATTTGTGGCGGGTTGTAAACAGAGATTGGCGTATAAACAGATCCCATCTTGTATTTGCTGGCAATCTTGATCGCCTCTTGTTTTAGTTCTGGTGTAAAGTCGATGAATGCATCTTCATTCACGGTCTGTCTTTCAAACGGAGCCGGCTTGGCTGGAAATGGTTGGGTAGGAGAGGTCTCTTCACCCATCACATCACTGGCGGGTACCGGCCGTTCCTCGATAGGCCATACAGGTTTTCCGCTAACACGATCTAATACAAACACAAAACCTTGCTTTGTTACCTGGGCCACTGCTTTTATTGACTTGCCATCTACATTGATGTTGGCGAGCACAGGAGGTGCGGGCAAGTCATAGTCCCAAATGTCGTGGTGAATCATTTGGTAGTGCCATACCCTCTTACCTGTTTTCGCATTTAGGCACACGAGGCTTTGTGAGAATAGATTATCCCCAGGTCTGTGGCCGCCATAAAAATCTCCGGTGGCTGCCTCCATCGGAAGGTATACATATCCTAGCTCCGGGTCAGCCGACAGAGGGGGCCATGAACCAACGTTGCCAGTGTATTTCCAACTCTCTTTTTCCCAGGTCTCATTGCCATACTCGCCTTCTTGCGGGATGCTGTGAAAGATCCAGAGTTTCTTGCCCGTCAGGACATCATATCCAGAAACATCACCACGCACTTGTTTCTTCGAAGGTGCTGCCAGTCCCGCAGGAAAGCATGAGCCCACTACCACCACATCGCCCACAATGATGGGTGGTGACGTTGAACCGATCACAGACTTAATTGGATCAACATAATCTCCCAGTCCTCGCTTTAAGTCGACGATTCCATTATTTCCGAAATCCGGAACAGGTATTCCGTTTGTTGCGTCCAATGCGACGAGTTGGTAGGATGGCGTGACGTACAAGACTCTATCCTTGCCTTTATTATTTTTCCAATAAGAAACACCGCGACCCGAATTTTGTCTCGGAGCGTAGGCGGTGCGTTCGCCTTCATCCAGACGGTATGTCCACAGTGTTTCGCCGGTCATGGCATTGATGGCAGCAACCACGCGTCGTGAACCTGCCGTTGTGTAGAGGATGCCATTGACCATCAACGGTGTTGCCTCGTAATTGTATTCGGGTGTGGGACCAAAATTATCTGTCTTCCATCGCCAAACTATTTTCAATTGCTTCACATTGTCGCGGTTGATCTGACTCAATGGGGAATAATTGGTGCTGGCCTGGTCACTGCGATGCTGAGGCCACTCGCCTTCGATGGAGGTGATCGCCTCACCGGTGCTTCTTGGTTTAAATTTATAGGGAACTCTTTTCGGAGCCGGTGGACCAAAAAGAATTTTGTCCAATTCCTCCTTACCGGAAGCGAGTTGTTTATTCCCCGCAGGATAATTATTGATCTTAAGCATAAAGGCGACGAGGGCTGCATAGGACTTGTCGTCCAAAGAGGCGGGAGTGCTTTTGGGCATCGTGCGCTTCGTGATTTCAAACAATGCTCCTATTGACTTGTCCTGCCACCGCGATTGGAACACCGACCCCACCAGCGGCGATCCGCCTTCAGTACCCCGCGCGTCTTTGCCATGACAACTGGCGCAACCGCTGCTGTAGATTGCTTCTCCCTCGACAACTTGCTCATCGGTGTAGATACCAGAAAGCGCATTGAGGCCCTCCGTAGTGGTGGTCCCTTCCTTGATGGGTTTCTTGCATGCCACGAGCATGATAAGGAATGTGCTGATGAGGATAAAATTCGGCAAGGGTAAGCTCTTGAATTGTGATACGGCTTTCACGAATGTGATTTGAATTCTAAGGTAACCAAGTTTTAAGAATTGACTAGAAGCCTAAGCTCGTTTTTATATTATATTATAAGGCGGACATCTATTCTGTTTTAGAGTTTTGCGAACCTCTGCGTGTCGTCCTCATGGACCTTTGCGTTAAAATTTTAACCGCTGAGGCGCTAAGACGCAGAGAATATACTTGAATTCTTCTTTGCGCCTTCGCGGTTAAATGCATTCCTGGTATAAACATAGGAGAGCGCTAAGAACGCAAGAACAATTGGCTAAGGCTCAAGGTCCTTCGCCAGATTCTTACCTCCTAAGAAAAAGAAGAAACTGCCAATGAGTCCAACAAAGACAATACAAGCCAAAGCATATTGCAGGGACAAGGCTCCTACAAGGTGAGCAAATGAATCACTTAAAATTCCGACGACCAAGGGTCCTCCACCAAGGCCGATGAGATTCAGGGCAAAAAATAGAACGGATGAAGTGAGTGCCCGCATGTGAGGTGGGACGAGATGATGGGCCATCGCAATTGCAGGAGCCAGGTAGATTGCGTTAAGTATTGTTGCTAATGTAAAACATAGGAAAATAAGTTCCTTCTGTTGTGAAAAGATGGCCGTCAGAGAAAATGGAAGCGAAATTATTCCAGCAATAGCCGGAATCCACAAATACCATTTTTTGGAAACTTTACCGAAGTGATCACCCAGATAGCCACCCAAAAAGGTGCCGAGTGCTCCACCAATGCCAATGATTAGAGCATTGGTGATGCCGATACTTTGGCTTGACATACCATGGTATCTCGAGAAAAAAGATGCCAGCCAGTTACCTAGGCCATATGTCACAAAGGTGATGAACCCCGAACCCAGCGATAAATAGATAAATGATCTTTTCGAAAAAATGAATTGTATAACCTGCCCAAATGACTGAGTATCGTTCTTGATCTGATGCGTATCGGAAGCTCCACGCAGCGGCTCCTTAACAGTGAAGTAAAGGAGAATAGCAAGCAGAACGCCCGGTGTACCCATGGCAAAGAAAGCGATCCGCCAGCCGTAATATTGATTCAGGATTCCACCGCCAAGAAACCCAATAAAAATTCCGATGTAAATACCCATGGAATAGATGGAAAGAGCAGTGGCCCTTTTTTCCAGTGGATAATAGTCTGAAATGATGGCATGTGATTGCGGACTGCACCCTGCTTCACCGATGCCTACTCCAATCCGGGCCAGGACCAATTGGATGAAGTTTGTTGCAAAACCTGTGAATGCTGTCAGTGCACTCCACAACGTAAGACTGACGGCAATAATATTTTTTCGATTGGATGTATCTGCAAACCGCGCAATTGGAATTCCCAACGTAACATAAAACATGGCAAAGGTGAGACCGGTCAATAACCCCAACTGGGTATCCGAGAGCATCAGTTCTTTCTTGATCGACTCTTGCAGAATGACAAGAAGCTGTCGGTCAATAAAGTTAAATGCATACACCGTCATCAACGTAAAGAGAACATATCTTCTGTAGGAATTGGGATTGGACATAAGTCCTTCACATGTTTACTTAACCGAGTTAGCAAGAAAAAGTGAGTTACCAAGTCTTTTTTGGTTTAAAGCTAATTGTTGTTGGTAAAGGCAGACCGTTCCTTGCCAAAATCGCAGGAATCGTTAAATTAACATCTCCATTAAGCGTCTCAAAAGTTGGAAACACTACCTCGCTCAAATCAACATAGCAAAAATGCTGGCACCCTTGGACAGTCCGGTCATGGCGGACTTTGTGAACAATTTAGACTACATCAATGGGCTGGCTGAAAATACCGAGGGCTTTGTATGGCGACTCAAGGATGAAAGCAACAATGCTACCTCTGTAAAGCTATTTGACAGCGATTCCTTTATTGTTAACATGTCTGTTTGGCAAAGCACGGAAGCATTGTTTCAATTTGTGTATCAATCGAATCACATGGATGTTTTCAAAAGACGTAAAGAATGGTTTGAGAAAATGCCGGAGCTGCACATGGCACTATGGTATATTCCTGTTGGGCATTTGCCGACTGTAGAGGAAGCAACGGAGAGGCTGATCTATCTGAGAAAAAACGGAGAGACGCCTTTTGCTTTTGGTTTTAGAAAACGGTTTACGAGTGATGAGGCAGAGGCTTTAAAAGAATAAATTATCTGTGTTAATCAGTGCCATCTGTGGCAAAGTACATATTCTATGATAAGACGGACATCAATATGCCTTGCCGTTTGTTGAAAATATTGGACTGGTCATTATATATTTCTGCTTAATGGCCACAGATGACACAGATTAGCACAGATGGTCTGCCTGAAATGCATTCTCTATACATCTAATTAGTCCAACTGCCAACCTTAACGTCCTAAGCACTTCAGTACGTTAGCACTTCAGCACTAACATTTTCCCCCGCCCTCCTCCATCTCCTCCCAATTTCAATTATCTTTGCGGCTCATTTTAAGAAATCAGAGGATTTTAAAGCATTATGGAGGTTAGTAAGATCAGAAACATCGCGATTATCGCCCACGTCGAC
>JAYVRH010000320.1:0-1852 GCA_043776495.1 Cyclobacteriaceae bacterium | reverse complement strand
GGATTTCTTGTTGGTTTTTTATGCAGGGCATGGGGTTTTCGATGATAAGACAAATATTGGATACTGGATTCCGGTGGACGCCCAGGAAAAGAGCCGAGCGAAATGGTTTCGGAACAGTGTGCTAGTGGAAGACATCGGTGCCATCAACTCAAAGCACACCTTGTTGATAGCGGATGCCTGCTTCAGTGGCGGTATTTTTAAGACGCGAAGCGCCAACAACAATGCCACGCCGGACATCGCGTTGATGCTGAAGAAACCCAGCCGCAAAGCAATGACCAGTGGCAACCTGACCACGGTGCCGGACAAAAGTGTATTTATGAAATATCTTCTTCAAGCCTTGAACACCAACGAGAACCTATGGTTTCCAACAGAAGACCTTTACGATCAGGTCAAGCAAAGTATGAAGAACAACTCCGATACAAAACCTCTTTATGGGGAGATCCAAAATGTAGGAGACCAGGGTGGAAATTTTGTTTTTATGAAGAGGGAGAATTGATTTTCTACTTTTTCTTTATGAAAGTAAAATCCCCACCTTCATCACCCACGCCTTGTATGACGCCAAATTGAGGCACCGTTGGTGAATTGTTAATGATGGGTTCGTAAATGCGGGTATTCAAGACAGAGGAAGGGAGAAATACAGATTCATTTTCTTCTAGAATTTTGAAAAGGTATTTTATGAAAACACTCTGGTCAGGAACTTCCGTAAGGTTTCCACTCGTGAGTGCCTTCCGGCTGGTGTCTTGATGTCCTCTTTATAAAAATCCGCCATCGAGACAAAATGTACTCGCTTAGCGGGGGGGATAAGTCTCTGTCTTGGGCCCCTTATATTTTTATGTTTTAAGATGACCTTGAGGGATCAAACTGATGGATCGAGATCGGAACTTTCCAGTTAATTTTGGCCTTTTTTGTCTAGAATAAGCGGGTTTTTACGCAATTTCTGGAACGCTGACCGCGATCATCTTTTTAATAAGCTAGAAAGGGGTAATTTGGTATACCAAAAAACAATTTCTTATGAATGATTCTACACCCATCGCTACCGGGGATTTATGGTTGGTTTACGGTGCTATTTTTTTTCTGGCTGTTGCGATTCTGATACTGCTGTACCATGAGATGCGAACGTTCATGGTAAAGAATCCAAAAGACCGATATGATTATGTAAACACGAATGAGATCCGGTTCTTCTGGTATGCGGTCATAGCCATCATTGCTGCAGTAGCCTTATATCTTAATAAGGTGTTGGCTCCTATGATTCCCGTATCGGCATCTGCGCTTCTGTACGTCAGATTATTTTTCCTGGCGGGCTTTTCAGTGGTCGCCTATCTGGTGCTTGCGAGCAGCGTCCGGCTCTTATATCCTCCGGTGGTGGAGCGTCGACTGAAGAGAATTCGCAACACGCCCCGCATTTCTCCGGCCGGCAATGCAATGAGGAAACTAAGCGAAGAAGAGGAAGCTGTTCACCTTGACCAGGGTGAGATTGATGAGCAGGCCAGCTCCATCCACTCTGCAGAATATGATGTGTGGCTGGACGAAAAGACCGGGTTCAAGCTGGTTGAAAAATACATGGGCTATCAGCATGCGGAAAAGTGCAGCGAGTGCGGGTTCTTAACCATGAAGATTCATTCCGAGGAGGTCACGAGAAAGCCAACGTCGTCTGAGGAAGGCTTGCTGATCAAGCACTATCGATGCAGCTATTGCAAGCACCGCGAAGCCAGGGAAGCTGTTATTGCGAAACTTTCAAGCAATATTTGAATCGGGAAATCCCGTACTAACAACTCATAAAAAAACCTCAGTGAATATTGAGGTTTTTTTTATTTTGTGGGATCGGTGCCAGCTATGAGTTCCTCTATTCGTT
>JAYVRH010000319.1:0-1854 GCA_043776495.1 Cyclobacteriaceae bacterium | reverse complement strand
AGTCATTGAAGAGATCCATGGAGCAAGCCTACATTCTTCTCAATTCCCCGGAAGCAAAAGCGTTTGATCTCTCGCAGGAGCCAAAGGAGATTTATGACATCTACAACACGGGTCGATTCGGACTTGGCTGCCTGATGGCGCGACGGCTCACGGAACAAGGTGCAAGATTCATCAGTGTTACGACTGAATATGTACCCTTCAAGGGTTGGGATACTCATGAAAACGGAAACACCAGGCTTAAAGACATGAAGAAGCAAATCGATGGACCGATAGCTCAGCTGATCCTTGATCTTGAAAAATCCGGAAGACTGGACAGAACTCTTATTATTCTGGCCAGCGAGTTTAGCAGGGACATGATGGTTGAAGGAAGGCCAGGTGCTAAAGTTAAAGAGCAGGTACAGCAGCCGCCCATCATTCAGGAGATGAAACATTATGGCATGCACCGTCACTTTACAGATGGATGTTCCATGCTGATGTTTGGTGGAGGGGTGAAGAAAGGCAATGTCTACGGCAAGACAGCGGATGAACGTCCCTGCAAAACCATTGAAAAGCCAATCCGAATAGATCAGATCCACCAGACGATCTATCACGCCCTCGGCATTTCACCCGACACAAATTATGTGATTGAAAAGAGACCTTTTTATACTACGCCTGAAGGTAAAGGTCAAGCTGAATTAGAGTTGTTGAGGTCGTGAGAACTATAATACCCAAGGGATAAAACATTTATTTCAGGTCTTACAAATTAAAGTTTTGTCCAGACTAATGGGGAATCAACGAATGTGACTACATTGTGGATACTATGCAAGGCACGCTCATTAAAATAGGAAATTCACGGGGAGTTCGCATCCCTGCCAGTTTGTTGAAGGAATACGATTTCGGAGAGGAGGTAATTCTGGAGTTGCAGGAGGATGGAATTCTTATCAAGCCAACAAAACGTCCCCGAAAAGGATGGAATGCCGCCTTTAAGAAAATGCATGATCGTAGGGAGGATGTCCTTCTCATGAATGATGTATTCATGGATGAAAAATTGGAGGATTGGAAGTAAGTCAGTACGATATTTTTTGGGTCAACCTGGATCCGACTGTTGGAAGCGAAATCCGAAAAACAAGGCCATGCATTGTTATTTCACCTGATGAAATAAATACCAATATCCGAACGGTGGTGGTCGCCCCACTTACAACAGTTTCAAGAAACTATCCAACAAGAATACCGGTGGTGATTGGTGGAAAGAAAGGTTGGATTGTAATCGATCAGATAAGGACAATAGATAAAATCCGCTTGCAGAAGAAGATTGGAAGTGCGGGGCAGCAAACTGCAATAAAGATTAAACAAGTAATCAAGGAAACATTTGTTGATTAAAACTTGCCATGTATGTTTATATCGATTGTTAGATTAATTTGGTTACATGGCAATCTTAGCAGACTTTGAGTACGACACCTGCCTGTTCGGTATGCAGGGCAGGTCTTCATCTAAGAATAGATTATGCCATCGTTAATTCAAGGATTCGAATACGATATTTTTATAAGCTATCGCCACAACGATAACCGGAGTGGCTGGGTTAATGAGTTTGTAAAAGCCTTACAAGAGGAACTTGCCGCCACCATCAAAGACCCCGTCTCCGTTTACTTTGATTCCAATCCCCACGACGGCCTGCTCGAAACCCACAACGTGGACAAAAGCCTAGAAGGAAAATTAAAGTGCCTCATCTTCATTCCCATTCTCTCGCAAACTTATTGCGATCCAAAATCCTTTGCCTGGCAGCATGAGTTTGTGGCATTTAATAGCTTGGCCAAAGAGGATCAATTTGGTTTAGACATCAAACTTAAAAATGGCAATGTGGCTAGCCGGATTCTT
>JAYVRH010000318.1:0-1856 GCA_043776495.1 Cyclobacteriaceae bacterium | reverse complement strand
ATGAATTGTCGGTCATGGGAGACGATGATCACCGCCCCGTCATAGTTCCGCAGGTAGTTCTCCACCCATTCAATCGAAGGCAGATCAAGGTGATTGGTAGGCTCATCCAACATCAGCAAAGAAGGCTTCTCCAACAGAAGCTTTGCCAGCATGACGCGCATACGCCATCCTCCGGAGAATTCTTTTAGCGGTCGATGTAGATCGGCGGTAGTAAATCCTATTCCCTCCAGCACTTCTTCTGCCTTGGCCTGCATCGTATAGCCATCAAGATGTTCAAACTTTTCCTGAAGCTTTGTCAGCTTGTCGACAAGGTCATCCGAGTAATCTGCTTCCAGTTTGTGAAGAACTTTTTCGATCTCCCGTTGTGTGTCCACTGCATCTTTAAAGGCTGCCATTGCTACTGTGACGATGGCATCTTCGCTCTGATATGACAACAGATCCTGGTTGAGGAATCCAATCGTGCAGTCCTTCGCCTTGCTGATACTGCCTTCATCTACTTTCATTTCGCCATAGATGAGTTTCAAGAGGGTGGACTTACCACGTCCGTTGAGACCGATGAGCCCAATTTTGTCACCTTCTTTGATGAACATGGAGGCATTGAGGTAAAGGGCTCTGCCGCCGATATAATATGAAATGTTTGAAATGGAGACCATGAACGATACCTATGAAAAATGTCACAAAGATAGTATTTAAGCGGGCAAAAAACCCGTCAGTGGCTTCTACCGATTGAAAAGGTTGGATTAACTTGCTGGTAAATTATTTACTATGAAAATCAACAGAGCAATTACATCCATTGCAATCCTTGTTTTGTTTTGCTGCAGCACCAGTGAGGTAAGTCAGCCTCACTTAGTCTCTTCAGCCGACGGCTCTGTGCCGGCCATCACTGAATTGAGTGCGGCTTTGCCATTAAATTCCATCAAATTACCTGCAGGCTTTAGCATTGCTGTTTTTGCCGAAGTTGAAAATGCCCGATCGATGGCCATCAGTCCAGGAGGTACCATCTTTGTAGGCAACCGCAATGAAGACAAGGTATATGCCATCAAGGACACGGATGGGGATCATATAGCGGATAAAAAATGGGTCATTGCCAGCGGCCTCAATATGCCGAACGGCGTTGCTTTTAAAGATGGTGATCTCTACATCGGTGAAGTAAGTAAGATCTCAAAAATATCCGGCATTGAATCAAAGCTGTCTAACCCCGGCAAACCCGTGACTGTATATGACAAGTACCCTACCGAAACGCACCATGGATGGAAATACATTGCATTTGGTCCTGATGGCAAGTTGTATGTTCCCGTAGGAGCTCCCTGCAACATTTGCGAATCCAAAGACCCTGTCTATGCGAGCATTACACGCATGAACGCCGATGGGAGTAATGTAGAAGTGTTTGCAAGTGGGGTGCGCAATACCGTCGGCTTTACCTGGAAACCGGACACCAGAGAAATTTGGTTTACGGACAATGGCAGAGATATGATGGGAGATAATATTCCTCCCTGCGAACTTAATACGGCTTCCAAGATCGGAATGAATTTTGGGTATCCTTATTGCCATGGCGGTAGCATCAAAGATCCTGAGTTTGGCGACAAGCGGCCCTGTAGTGATTTTACAAAACCTGCGCAGAACCTTGGGCCCCATGTGGCGCCACTTGGACTTAAGTTCTATACAGAAACGATGTTTCCTGCCGATTACCGCGGACAGCTATTCATTGCTGAGCATGGATCCTGGAACCGCAGCAGCGATGCTGGGCATACCGGCTATCGTATTAGTTTGGTGAAGATTGAGAATAATCAGGCAAAGAGTTATGAAACATTTGCTTCGGGATGGCTAGGTGCAGACAAGAAAAAAGCCTGGGGCCG
>JAYVRH010000317.1:0-5942 GCA_043776495.1 Cyclobacteriaceae bacterium | reverse complement strand
ATAACTAAGACCAAATTTCCTAAAATGGGTCAGGAGGGCTATGTAATAAAAAAATAGCCACAGATTGCACAGATTTCCACAGATGATCCTATCTGTGTTTATCTGTGCAATCTGTGGAAACAATCTGTTCTGCTTTCTTTTCGTAGGAAGCATAGACGGTCACTTTCTTCAAACCTGGAACATTAATTGCCGTTCAATAGAAAATTATGAAATTTGTGCAGTATTTCTCCCCTATGAAGAGTCTCATTATCATTGTTCATCTTTTTATCTCAGTCGGCTCCCTGGCCCAGACTGGCTACAAAATTGATTTTAAGATCAAGGGCCTAAAAGATACCACTGCCTATCTTGGTTACTACACACTTGAAACAACTTATATCAAGGACACCGCCCGGATCAATAGCCAGGGTATCGGCACCTTTGAGGGGAAGCAAAGCCTGGCGCAGGGCTTTTATATTTTTGTGCTGGGCAAAACGAAGATTCTGGATCTCGTGGTCAGCAATCAGCAACATTTCAGTTTCGAGACGAGCACGGATGAATATATTCAGAATATGAAAGTCAAAGGGGATGACGATAATCGCCTGCTCTTCGAGAATCTCATTTTCATCAGCGAGCGTCATAAAGAGGCATCTCCATTTCTTAAAATTCTTCAAGACAGTACCTTGAATGAAGACCAAAAGAAAGCTTCACGGGAAGCGTTTGCCAAAGTCAATGATAAGGTGATGAAGTACCAGGATGATATTATTTTAAAATATCCCACCACGATGACAGCACGATTCCTAAAAGCCGATAAACCAATTCAAATACCTGATGCACCAAAACTGGCAGATGGCTCTATTGATTCTACTTTTCAACTACGTTATTACCGTGCCCATTACTTTGACAATTTTGACCTCGCCGATGATGCCCTGCTTCGACTGCCAAAGCCATATTACACAACGAAGGTGAATGACTATCTGGACAAGCTTTTCCTGCAAAGCCCAGACAGTGTGATGGCCGCCATCGATGGTCTGGCCATCAAAGTGAAGAAAAACCAGGAGACCTATAAGTATTTGATCTGGGGCTGTGTTTTTAGATATCAAAAACCCGCAATCATGGGCCTCGATGAAGTGTATGTACGGCTGTATGATAAGTATTTTGCTTCTGGCGAAATGAATTTTTGGATCAACGATCAAACAAAAAATAGTCTGAAAGAGTATGCCGACAAGTTAAGGGGAAGTCTTATTGGAAAGACCGGAGCCAACCTGAGCATGCAGGACCAGAATTTTCAACAGAAGTCACTGTATGAAATCAAAAAGAAATACACCGTCTTATATATATTCGATCCTGATTGTGGACATTGTCGTGAGGAATCACCAAAGCTTGTTGAGTTCTATAATAAGAACAAGATAAAATACAACGTTGAAGTATTTGCCGTGAGTGCTGACACATCGATGCTGAAGATGAGGGACTATATTAAGGAAATGAAGATGACCTGGGTGACTGTAAACGGACCCAGGAGCTACGTGGGCCAATACTCCAAATTGTACTATGCGGAAACAACTCCTTCATTGTATGTTCTCGATGACAAGCACAAAATCATTGCCAAGGGCCTTCCGGTTGAAAAACTTGAGGATTTTCTTGCCAGCTACTCGAGGATGGTTCAGAAGAAGGCACTTTTGAAGCCTAAAGGAACCTGATCCAATTCCCCCTGCTTTTACGATTCACCGCCCTATTCTGCGGTTTAAGTACAATAAGACAAAAAATTACACTCATTGGTGCAACCATTTACCCCCTGCAGAGTATCTAAGCTATAAATTGCTTTACCATGGCCATCCTTGATTCCTTATTCGGCAAAAAGAAAAAAGAATTCCGGGCTTCTTGCAGAATTACCAAAGAACCCCTCGAGAAGGGATACGGTTACCTTCTTACCACCTCTCAGATTGTGTCAAGCAAAAAATACTGGGATCTGGTGATGACCGAGCCTGAGACGCTCTCTTATACAGTTTCTCATTTTAAGAATCAGACCACCGGCACCCAGATGCGATCGATGATATTTGAAAAATATGCTTCTGTAGACAGGCCCTGGATCATTTCTGATTCTGTCATCAATTATTTTGAAGTAGATAAAAACACGGCAAAAGAAAATGCAAGAAAATGGTGGGAGCTCGAAGGGAACTTCCTCCCTCACAACACAGGTGCTGCCGGCACCACACTTGATCCAACCACATTCCAAACATGGAAGAATTATGCGATCCTGGAGGCCGGAAGGGAAAGAGTTATTTGATTTGCAGCACCGGCTATTTCACTCGTTGAATGGTAAACTGAACCAACTGAGTGAGAGAAGTTTTATAATTTGATTCCGGAAAATCTTTTAAAAAATGGAGTGCCTGATTGTAATATCTTTCCATCGCCGCCTTCGCATATTCAATCCCGCCTGATTTCTTCACAAACTCAATTACTTCTTTTACTTTCTTTGACTTTTCGCTTTCGTTTTTCACAATCCGTATGATTTTTCTTTTCTCAAGCCAGGGAGCTTTTGAAAGAGCATAGATCAACGGCAGTGTCATCTTCTTTTCTTTGATGTCAATCCCAACCGGCTTACCAATTTCCGCATCGCCATAATCAAAAAGGTCGTCTTTGATCTGAAATGCCATTCCGATGTGCTGGCCGAATAGCCTCATTTTTTCAACGGTCGCCGGATCGGCACCTGCGGAAGCTGCTCCCACTGCACAACAGGATGCGATCAGCGAAGCCGTTTTCTGACGAATAATCTGATAATAAATTTCTTCACTGATGTCCAGATGGCGGGATTTTTCCATCTGCAACAGTTCCCCTTCGCTCATTTCATTCACTGCCCGATTCACAATGCTGAGCAATTCAAATTCCTTGTTTTCGATGGATAGCATCAGTCCGCGGGAGAGTAGGAAATCGCCTACCAGGACGGCAATCTTATTCTTCCACAACGCATTGACTGAAAAAAAACCTCTGCGATAGTCTGCGTCATCAACGACATCATCGTGGACCAAGGTCGCCGTATGAAGCAATTCAATCAGGGATGCGCCCCTAAAGGTAGATTCGCTGATTTGTCCGCAGGTCCCAGCGCTTAAAAAAATGAACATAGGCCGCATTTGTTTGCCCTTGCGCTTGACGATGTAGTTCATGATCTTATCCAGCAACAGTACCTTGGTATGCATGGAGGCACGGAACTTCTGTTCAAATTCTTCCATCTCACGGGCAATGGGTGCTTTAATATTGTCAAGGTGTAAGGACATTGCTTGCAATATAACAGCGAACGGCCGATAGTAGATAGGTTCAAAAAGTCAAATTCCAAAAAAACCGCCCGCTCCCCACTCTTGACAATGGACTTATGACTATTTTAGGGCCAATGGTAGAGATGGACAAGCAATGGGAAAAGGTGGTCTTTTCGATCTTTGTGCTGATCGTCGCTTTCCTGATTGGCAGAATCTTGCGTTTCGTTGTGGGGAGATTCTTCAGGTCTGCTGCACGCAAGCTCAAAGTTGACCCTACCCAATATAATTTCTTCAAGAACGCAATAGATTCCATTGTTTTCCTCATTGCGATTGTGATCATTTTCCGTTCTATACCCAGTTTGCGCACCGTTGGCAATACCCTTTTGACAGGGGCAGGAATTCTTGCTGCCATTGTGGGATTTGCATCCCAACAGGCCTTCTCAAATATTATTAGTGGAATCTTTCTTGTCATCTTTAAACCGTTTAGTGTGGGAGACCGGGTTAAGATCGGGCAGCTTTACACAGGCGACGTGGAGGACATCACGCTCCGTCATGTGGTAATCAAGGACTTTGAGAACAAGCGCATCATCATACCAAATGCAGTCATCAGCAACGAGGTCATCGTCAACTCTACTATTACGGATGAAAAAGTATGCATCTTCATCGAGTTTAGCATCTCCCTTCAGTCGAACATTGAGCGCGCGCAAAAGATCATCCAGGAAGAAGCGTTGAAGCATTCACTTTGCATCGATAATCGTTTGGAGGCTGAATTGGCAAAAGGTGAAAATGCCGTTATGGTGAGGGTCATGGGTTTTACAGATATCGGCACTCAACTCAGGGCCTACGCCTGGGCCAACAATCCTACGGACGGCTTCGATTTAAAATGTGATGTGAATAAGACAGTGAAAGAACGTTTTGAAACGGAGGGAGTAGAAATGGCCATGCCTTTGAGAATCATCTCCTATAAAAATCAACCCAACTCGCTCGTGTAATGGCCAAACAAAAGACTTTGGGAATAGAAGCAAAAGCACCGAGTGACAATCATGTCATCCTGGAGCTAATTCAATATACTGAAAATGAATACGGCATGCAGGCCGACATTCCGGTAGATGAATTGTTAACCCAATTTAAGGGTGGACAGGTCAACTGGATAAACGTTGACGGGCTTCATGATAAATCGATTGTCTTAAGACTCGGCGAGCATTTCTCTCTCCATACCCTGCTCATCAATGATATTCTGAGTGACCATACCCCAAAGGCCGAAGAGTTTGATGATCACCTCTTTTTCACTTTGAAGATGCTCTACAGCATCCGCAACAACAAGATTGACTATGAACAAATAAGCTTCGTTCTTGGAAAGGATTATCTTCTTTCTTTCCAGGAAAAAGAAGGAGATCTATTCGGGCCACTTCGCGAAAAGATCAAGCAGAACTCCGGTCGTTTTAGAATGCGAAAAGCGGATTACCTTCTTTATCGGCTCATCGATGTGATCGTGGACAATTACTATGCCGTTTTGGATGAAGTCGGCCAGCAGATCGAAAAAGTTGAGGACGAGGTATATCAAAATCCGACCGGTCGTGAGTTTCAGAAGATACAAAAAATCAAAAAGGAATTGATCTATTTGAGAAAAGCACTTTACCCTTTACGAGATGCTTTGAGCAAACTTGCAAAAGATGAAACGGGCTTTATAGAGCAAGCCAACGTTCGATACTTTGGCGATGTGTATGACCACGTTGTACACCTACTTGATTCACTGGATACATATAAAGATCTTACCACCAGCCTGATGGATATTCACATCAATACAATGAATACCCGGATGAACGAGGTGATGAAAGTGCTTGCGGTCATCTCAACCATTTTCATGCCTTTGACCTTTATTGTGGGCATTTACGGGATGAATTTTGATTTTATGCCCGAGTTGCACTCCATATTTGGCTACCCGTTGGTGATGCTCATCATGGGCATCATTGTTTTTGGCATGCTCCGCTATTTTAAATTCAAAAAATGGTTTTAACTTTCCAAACCCTAACCCCAGGAACCCATGTTTATCCCGATACTCCTCCTCCTCGTAGGCTTTGCCATCCTTATTAAAGGGGCTGACTTTCTCGTCAACGGCGCTTCCTCCGCAGCTAAAAAATACGGGATCTCCAACCTTGCCATTGGGCTCACCGTGGTTGCTTTCGGAACTTCCATGCCTGAACTTATTGTAAGCCTGGTATCAGCCCTTGATGGAAAGAATGACGCCTCTTTTGGTAACGTCATCGGAAGCAATAATTTTAATTTACTATTTATTCTCTGAATCGCAGGCCTCATCTATCCTTTGATGGTGCAGCGTAACACGGTAAAATATGAAGTGCCATTGTCTTTCTTGGCAGCCGCAGTACTATTTTTTTTAGTCAATGACACCCTCCTTTGGGGCACCCCCCCCGATGAGACCACAGGGTATCAAGGGCTCCTCGGCAGATTTGACAGCATCATTCTACTCCTGTTTTTTGCATTGTTTATTTTCTACATCTACCGAACCATGCGAACTTCCTCTGATCTGGAAGAGGGAGAGCCGATTAAACTATATAGCACTCCGGTTGCCGCAGGAATGGTAATCGTTGGACTAGCGATGCTTGTGGGAGGCGGCCAACTAGTAGTGGACAATGCGATCGAGATTGCGAGAGGCTACGGCCTGAGCGAAAAATTAATAGGACTTACCATCCT
>JAYVRH010000316.1:0-1856 GCA_043776495.1 Cyclobacteriaceae bacterium | reverse complement strand
TCGCTGATGCACATTTCTCCATTGCTCATAATCAAATTGAGGATGCGAAGCCTTGAGGTGTCGGAGCAGGCAAGAAAAATTTGTGCCCCCAGATCGATGTTGAAATGTTTGAGTCTCACGTTTTCGTTACTAAAGTAGCAAAAAACCATTGCTGTAAAACAGGTTAGGCGAATAGTACCCTTCTCATTACCTTTGAATCGAATGATGTTATGGAGGTGAAAAGGGTTTATTTGTTCGCATTGATCGTCGCCGTGGGAGGGGTGTTGGCAGTTTCTGATGGGCATGCTCAAAACAGGAAGCGAATCATACAATTATCCGGGGTTGTGCTAGGAGAGGACAGCGTGAGTGGCCTTCCTGGCGTACACGTCTATGTGCCGAAGGCGGGACGAGGCACCACCACCAATGGAACTGGATTTTTCTCGATGCCCGTGCTGGTCGGCGACAGTGTTGTGATCAGCTCGATTGGTTATCAGCGAACTCATACCATCATCCCAAACTATCCGGACGAATTCATGACGATCATTGTTGAGATGGTCACGGACAATACTTTCTTAAAAGAAGTCACCATACTTCCATTCCCAACAGAAGAAGTGTTCAAGCAGGCTGTACTCGCACTGAATGTTCCTTTGAATGAAAATGGCATTGATAAAAGGAACTTGAATGCAGAATTGCTGGCCTTGATGATGCAGAATACGCCGATGGACGGTAACCTCAATTACCGTTATTATATGACCCAATACAATCAATCAATCTCTGACCGGTCTTCCGTCCGAAACAACCCTTTCCTCGATGTCTTTAACTGGGCGAGGTTTTTTAGGGACCTGAAGAATAAGAAGAAGTAACAGAGGTAAGACATAAGTCTTGAGACATGAGACTCATGACCATTGCAAATTCTGTCTTACTACTTATGTCTTACTACTTACCGGCTTTGTCATCTTAAACGAGCCTGGGCTGCTTCACAGAGTTTCTCGGAGAATGCAATGGAGTTACACAGAGAATGAAAGGTAATTTGGTCTTAGCTATGTAAGCATCCGATGAAGTACATATTTCCTTAGCCAAAGGTTGGTAGTAGTTTTGGGTTTCACTAAAACTACATTATGAAGACCGAAAATTCAATTTCCAGGTATGCTCAAAAGTTTTCGATGATTGAAAACTGGAAAACGAGTGGCCAAAGCCAGCAATTGTTTTGCAAAGAGAATCAGATAGCGTACAGTAATTTTCATTACTGGTTCAAGAAATATAAGGTTCAACAGGGTGGAAGTTCTGAGGAGCTATTTCTGCCCGTTCAGATTAAAAAGACTCTTCCTTCACCCGCCGGGGTTGTGATGGAATTGGTTTTGGGTGATGGAAGGCGTTTGAATTTTTATCAGACAGTGGATGCCTCTTACCTGCGCACCTTGTTAGCCTAGCCATGCTCACACTCTCTGCGGCCAACCGGTATTTTCTCTACCGGGAAAAGACAGACATGCGAAAGGGTGTTGATGGCTTGAGCGGATTGGTTCGATCGGGGCTGAATCGGGATCCGTTAAGTGGTGACATCTTCATTTTTTTCAACCGACGTCACACTCAGGTCAAATTGCTACACTGGGAGCGGGATGGTTTTTCGATTTACTACAAACGTCTGGAACGAGGTACGTATGAACTTCCCTTTATCGATGGACAAACCGGGTCGGCAGAACTTCGTAGTGATGAACTCATGTTGATCCTTCATGGCATTGACTTGAATTCGGTGCGAAGAAGAAAACGATTTCATTTTCCAGAAAATAAATCAATAAATAATCAAGTAGTTGCTGCCTGATTACAGTGATCGTTTTATCTTTGCATCATTGAATACAGCAACGCAGTACGAAGAATTA
>JAYVRH010000315.1:0-1857 GCA_043776495.1 Cyclobacteriaceae bacterium | reverse complement strand
GACCGGATTCGTGAATACCTGAATCTCGGGACGAGCCATGAGCGCGAGAAAATTTTCAACAGTGCCATCAACAGTACGCTCAGCCGGACACTGATCACGTCTGGCACGGTGTTGCTGGTGGTCATTGTGTTATTCATTTTCGGCGGCGAGGTGCTGCGTGGATTCTCCTTCGCCTTGATCATCGGAGTGATCATCGGTACCTACTCCTCAATTTTTATTGCATCTCCTCTGGTGGTTGACCTTGACAAACCAATGCTGGCGCCGGCGAAAGCATAAGTTTTTGATCAGTCCATAAATGTCCTGTTTCCGCAAGGGAGCAGGACTTTTTTTTTCGTTGATCAATGTTTTAAGATTTATACTCAGAGACCCGTGCTATGGTCATTGCGAATCAGATAAATTGTATAAGTCACGTAAACAGATAGCATAATGAAAGCTTCCCAACGATCCAGTTTGCGTGCGGTTAATGTGAACATAAAAATCATTAATAGTATTGTAGAGCCGAATAGCACATACATATCAAAATTCAATGCCGGATTGTACGCAACAGGATTCACCATTCCGGTTATGCCGAGGATCAATAAGATATTAAAAATATTGGATCCCACCACATTTCCGATGGCAATGTCTGTGTTCTTGCGATAAGCAGCGACACATGATGTAGCTAGTTCCGGTAAGGAAGTTCCTGCAGCCAGGACTGTAAGGCCAATCAGTTTTTCACTTAGGTGAAAGTAATGTGCGATTTCAATGGCATTTGTAAGAACTAATTTACCGCCCCCGACCAACATTCCCACCCCTAAAATGAGCATACCGACAGAAATGGGCGTTTTGTATAGTTTGATGGGTTCACCTTCTTCAATCTCGGAAGTCCTTTGCATGGTTCGATAGACATAAAATATAAATCCAACGAAGCAAATGAGTAAGATGGAGCTATCAAACCGCCCCAAGATATTGATGGTAAGTGATGAAGAGGGATCACTCCAAACAAAAGAGTCATTCACTAAAAAAAATAGTAGAAGGGCAGCAAATAGAGATAGGGGCACTTCATATTTCACTGTATTGCGTTGGACCACCAAAGGGTAAATGAGTCCTGAGACACCTAAAATGAGAAGTAAATTCAAATTGTTGCTACCAATAATATTACCAAAGGAAGCATCGCTTTGTCCATCAATCGCTGCGAACAGGCTGACCATAAGTTCTGGCATCGAGGTGCCGAAAGCAACCACCGTAAGGCCAATTGCAAGATTTGAAATGCCATATTTTTTTGCAATGGATGAAGCGCTATCGACAAGAAAATCGGCCCCTTTTATCAGAATAATGAAACCAATTAGAAGCAACAAAATAGAATAGATCATAGCTGTAGAATGGCTAAAACGATTAGAAGGAGATCATTATTTATCTTTTGTATCAAAGATCACGGTTACTTGGGTGCCTTCTCCAAGACTGGATTCTATTTCAATCGTCCCCTTGTGGATTGAGATAATTCTTTGACTTAGGGATAGACCAATACCGTGTCCTTTAATTCTTGATGAATTATTGGCCCTATAAAATGGTTGAAACACATTTAGCAGTTCCTTTTTTTCAATCCCTGGTCCGTTATCGAAAAGACGGATTTCCAACTCACCTTTGGAACATAATAAAGAAATTGTTGCAGTATGGTCGTCTGAGAATTTGCACGCGTTTTCAACTAAGTTTTGCAACGCAGTTTTCAGCAGATAAGGGTTGGCATCTAAATAGAGATCTTCTTCGTTTTCAGGCATATTAACTATATGCACATCTACTCTATAATTTGAATTTAATGATTGAATGCTTTCCCTGACTTCCCATAGTACTTCATCAAGGCGTAAACGCGATGTACTG
>JAYVRH010000314.1:0-1859 GCA_043776495.1 Cyclobacteriaceae bacterium | reverse complement strand
GACTTGAAGCCAGGCAGGTTTGTATGAAGAAGGTTTGTAATTTTGCCGTCTAATTATCAGAAAGATGCTTCAGATTAATGTGATCAGGGAGAACAAGGGCAAAGTCTTAGATGGACTGAGGAAGCGAAACTTTAAGGATGCTGAAGAATTGATTAACGAGGCTATTGATATCGATGGGCTCCGCAGAAAGCAACAACTAGAGGTCGATGATTTAAAAGCGCAATCCAATTTGGATTCAAAAAAAATTGGCGAATTGATTAAGGCAGGAAGTGCGGATGAAGCAAATAGTTTGAAGGGTAAAGTTACTTCCGCCAAGGATCATATTAAAGTTTTGGAAGCGAATCTGGTAGCGTTTGAAAAGAGGTTGCAGGAGTTGCTTTATCTGATTCCCAACATCCCCGCAGAAAAAGTACCATCAGGAAAAGGGGCTGATGATAATCTCAATGTGCATCAGTATGGTGCCATGCCGGCTTTACCTCCCGATGCTCAACCTCACTGGGAACTCATCAAAAAATATGACATCATCGATTTTGATCTGGGAAATAAAATTTCGGGTGCGGGTTTTCCAGTATACAAGGGTAAAGGCGCTAAACTACAGCGAGCATTGATCAACTTCTTTTTAGATGAGGCAGGTAAACAAGGCTATAGGGAAATTCAACCGCCGATTGTTGTAAATAAGGCGAGTGGATTTGGTACAGGTCAACTTCCCGATAAGGAGGGGCAAATGTATTTTATCAATGAAGATGAACTCTACCTCATTCCAACGGCAGAGGTTCCGATCACCAATCTTTATCGAGATGTAATCCTGAACGACCAGGATCTGCCCATCAGAAATGTAGGGTATACACCTTGTTTTCGTCGTGAGGCTGGAAGCTGGGGTGCACACGTGCGTGGCCTTAATCGTCTTCACCAGTTTGATAAAGTAGAAATCGTGCAAATCCGGAAGGCTGAAGAATCATATGATACCCTGGAGGAGATGACCTCCTATGTTCAAGGGCTTTTGGAAAAATTGGAATTACCTTACCGAAAATTGTTGCTCTGCGGTGGTGATATGGGGTTTAATTCCGCGATGACGTACGACCTGGAGGTATTTGCCAGCGCCCAGGAGCGGTGGCTGGAGGTGAGCTCAATCAGTAATTTTGAAACATTTCAGGCAAACAGGTTGAAACTCCGCTATAAAAATAAGGAAGGCAAGACGCAACTGCTGCATACACTTAATGGCAGCGCGCTTGCACTTCCCAGAATTGTGGCGGCTATTTTAGAAAACAATCAAACACGCGATGGCATTTGTGTCCCCAAGGTGCTGGTACCTTATACCGGGTTTGAAATGATTGACGCAGGGGTTTAGTCCCTTCAACTCATGTAACGAATTCTTAAAACCACTCACGATTGACTTTCCAAGATTTTCATTTCGACACAAAACTCCAGGAGGGCCTTGACTCCATGGGCTACGCGAAGCCCACTCCCATTCAGGAACAGGCCATCCCTGTCATCCTCGAAAACAAAGATGTGATCGCCTGCGCACAGACCGGGACGGGTAAAACAGCGGCTTATATTTTACCGGTCATTCACAAAATTATCAACACAGACCATCGCCACTTAAATACGCTGGTAATAGCCCCCACCCGTGAACTGGCCCAGCAGATAGACCAACAGATTGAGGGCTTTGCTTACTACACGGGGGTGAGTTCAATACCTGTATACGGAGGAGGCGATGGAGCGACCTGGGAGTTACAACGCAAAGCACTTGATCATGGAGCTGACATTATCATCGCTACTCCGGGAAGATTAATTGCATTGCTTGCCGGGGGCACCGTCAACCTGGACCACTTGAAGCACCTGATCCTCGATGAAGCCGA
>JAYVRH010000313.1:0-5961 GCA_043776495.1 Cyclobacteriaceae bacterium | reverse complement strand
AACGATGGTTATCGGATCTGTCTTTTATCACAAAACTGATGAGAAAACAGGCTAAGATAAGGAAAATCGACTTTGCTGGGTAGCCTAACCTTCAAACGCACTTTCAGGATACTTCTTGTTCGCATAATAAATGACTGGAACTTCTATTTTTGGATTGAGCGTTTAAAATGAATAGACTAAATCGTTCGCTTGTAAATCCAAAGGAAGGTTTTATCATACACCTTTGAATGGGCTTTAAAATTTCATTAATTTCTCAACGCTGCTTCTTAGTCTCTCTTTCGGTAAGAAGTTTTTTTCCAATGAAGGAGCAAAGGGAATAGGTGTATCCAGACTGGCTACCCGCACCACAGGAGCGTCCAGATATTGAAAGTAATTTTCACTGATCCATGCACTGAGTTCTCCTCCAATACCTCCAGTCAATGTATCTTCGTGCAAGATCAAAACACGGTTTGTTTTCATCACCGTTTCAGCAACGGCCTCTTTGTCCCACGGCAATAATGTTCTCAGGTCCAAAATATCAGCATTTATTTCGGGCATAGACAATAGAATTTCCTTTGCCCAATGCACACCCATTCCATAGGTGATTATTGAAATATCATTTCCTTCCGAAACAAGTTTGGCTTTACCTACTTCTACTGTATAGTAGTCATCGGGAATAAAATCTTTGATTGAACGATAAAGTAGCTTGTGTTCAAAGTACAAATAGGGATTTGGATCTTCCAGTGCCGCGTTCAGTAATCCCTTTGCATCGTATGGATTAGATGGATAAACGATTTTTAAACCAGGCGTGTGAAAAAACCAGGCTTCATTACTTTGAGAATGAAAGGGTCCTGCCGCCGTGCCTGCGCCGGTTGGCATTCGCACCACCACATCAGCAGGTTGCCCCCAACGCCAATGCGCTTTCGCAAGATTGTTAATGATCTGATTAAATCCTTCGGTCACAAAGTCCGCAAACTGCATCTCCACCATCGACTTCATCCCTTTTATTGACAAGCCAAGCCCGGCACCCACGATGGCTGATTCGCAAATAGGAGTATTGAGCACACGCTCTTTGCCAAATTTTTCTACAAAGCCTTCCGTGATTTTGAATACGCCGCCATATTCTGCAATGTCCTGACCCATTAAAATTAGTTGATCATATCGCTCCATGCTTTGACGGAGGCCATCACTGATTGCATCGATAAATCTCTTTTCTGATTTCTTGCCTTCTTCAGGTTTTACAATGATTTGTGTATGATGAGCATAGACATCTTTCAGCTCCTCTTGTGTACTTGCCTCGGGATGGGTTTCCTTGAAGGCTTCTTCCAGGCCAGCCTCAATTTCCTTTTTTATCTTTTTCCTGAGGTCATCGCTGAATTTCTTGTCGATGACATTTTCCTGAAGTAAATATTTTTCATAATTCGCCAGTGGATCTTTTAAGGCCCATTCATCCATTAGTTTCTTGGGGACATACTTTGTGCCGGAGGACTCTTCATGACCACGCATGCGGAACGTAATGCACTCCAGAATTACAGGACGAGGTTTCATCCTCAGGCTTTCTGTCAAAGACTGAATGGTATCATAAACTTCCAGAATATTATTGCCATCAACCTGAACACCCTCAATGCCATAACCTATCGCCTTATCAACAAAGCTTTTGCAGCGAAACTGTTCGTTGCTGGGTGTGGAGAGTCCGTAACCATTATTCTCAATTAGAAAAATCACAGGAAGGTCCCAAACGGCCGCAACATTAACGGCTTCATGAAAATCACCTTCACTGGTGCCCCCATCACCATTGAATACCACTGTGACTTTCTTCTCCTTCTTCAACTTGGAAGCCAGCGCAATGCCATCGGCCACTCCGTTTTGAGGGCCGAGGTGAGAGATCATTCCTACGATGTGATATTCATTGGTACCGAAGTGAAACGATCGGTCTCGTCCTTTTGTAAATCCACCCATGGTTCCCTGCCATTGCGCAAAAAGTTTGGAAAAAGGAATTTTTCTACCTGTGAACACACCCAGGTTGCGATGCATGGGAAGGATGTACTCATCTTTTTCAAGCGCCTGGGAGACACCAACAGAAATAGCTTCCTGACCGATGCCGCTAAACCACTTACTGATTTTATTTTGCCTCAACAGGATGAGCATTTTTTCTTCTATGAGGCGGGGCCAGAGCAGTTCTGCATAGAGTTGCTTGAGAAGGGAGTCGGAATATTTTTTACGATCGAAAGTCATTGCTCAACAAAGATGCTTACAAAATAAATGAAATTAATTAAGAAGGGTGGATCAAAGACTACTCCATGAATTTTGCCCTCCATTCAGGAGTAGGCACCATACATGAGTCTTTTCTACCAAATAATGTATAGCGGTTCCTGGCGATGAGTTGGTAAATGAAATCACGAAGGGGTTTTGGGATGATGATGAATTTATACATCAATGGCCATGCCCCCGGCATTTGCCTAAAGATTTTTAGAACGGCCGAGGATTGCTGATAAAACTTATTGTCCTCTATCAGGATTACCGTGGAGAGATCATCGGCATCATAATGATATTGATTCAATAATTCTTTGACTTTCGGAGATTGCAATGATCCGAATTGAAAGCGATCCTTCTCATCGCGAAGGATCAAAAAATTCACAAAACCATTACATACGTTACAGACACCATCAAATAATATGATCGATTTTTCGGCCATGTCATTTTGGTCTTTTATAAAGCGGTATGGTACTACAAGGTTCACCGTAAAGAATACTTGCTGCCACTGGACGCAACCGGGTGGCGGCTTCTACATATGCTGACTCTGGCACATGCACATCACTACATCCCTTAATCACCACTTTAGCGTCCCGGAATTTCTCCCAATCAACATGATCCAGCGCTTCCTTGAAAAGCTGCACAGTCAACACCTCACGGTTGCCAAAAACGATCGACTTCGCATACGGCTGTAAAGCGATACCAAGCAGCATGTAGGCCCAGGTGGGAATGATTGCATCGGCGGAGCAAAAAACTGCTACATTCTTATGTTCGTATTGCGGCCATTCATGATTCTTGATAAATTCCCGAAGGTCCTTTTCGCGGAGAATAAGATTCTTGAAAAGAAGATTTTTCAAGTCAACTTCTGCCTGTTCGCTGGGGGGTAAGAGTTCCTCCAGATTGAATGTAACCAGCGAGCTGTTGGCTACCCGGTTGACGATTTCATTTTGGTCCACGTTTGAATGATTAAGTTGGCAATACAACAAGCTTTATTTCAATTTAGTTTTTGCTACGAAGTCTTTCAAATAGTTGGGCTCAAGCAACCCTGGAATTTCAAATTGCATGGCTTGGAATTTTTTATAAGCTAATTTACCCATGTTTGCTGCGGTGGTGTATGCCCCATCAAAGAAGAAAGCATTTGGGTGCGTTAGGGGTTCGCGGCATTTGGGAGCTCCATTTCCAAAGAATAAAATTGAATGAAGCTCAAGGTAGCTCGCATAACTGTCGGTATCTATGACCTTGGCCTGGGTCTCTTCATGGATATTAAATGAAGGATCCAGCAGACTGCAATAAACTTCCATCCTTCTTGCGTCAATCATGGGGCATAGAAAATCTGTCTTTGACGGAAGACTGGCATGAGATGCAAGTACATGCAGTGAATCGATTGAAATGAGAGGCAAGTTCAATCCGAAGCATATCCCCTTGGCGGTGGCGACTCCAATGCGCAAACCAGTATAGGAGCCAGGACCGGACGACACTGCAACGGCTTTTAGTCGGTGTTTCGAAATGTTTGTCTCCATGAAGAGCTCTTTCACTTGAATGGCCAATTGGGCTGCAGCAGATTGGGGCGTGAAAATTTCTTTGACTGCTATGAGATTCCCTTTTTCATGAAGCGCTGCAGAGCAAACGGAGGTAGAAGTTTCAATGCTTAGTATTACATTCATCAATGGGGCATCAAAAGTTTTTGATAAGATGCAGCATCGTTCAGGATTCTTTTGGCTTGTGCAATTTCTTTGTCTCGTGCAAGTGAAACTTCAGATTTGCCTTTGTTCAATTGATAATGAAAGGCAATCTCGTCTTCTAAAATTTCTTGAATCTCTTTTCGGAACCTGGTGAGATAGCTCAAATGATTTTGCTCTATTTTATTCTGAAGCGCGGTTAGGTTCGTCTGCAGCTCATCATAATAACGTTCATTTTTAGCTGCAGCAACCAGGCTTTCGGCTTGTTTCTCCAGGTCGGTTGAATATGTAAATTGTTTTGTTTTCAGCCACGATTCAAATTGTTGATAGTCGTTGTCCGTAAGTTGAAAATTCTTGAAGCTGGAAAGGGGAGGATGCTCATTGCAATATTTGGTTGCAAAATCAAATATTAAACCGGAGCGTACGAGCTCCACAACGGCCGAACCCAGAGGGTCACTCTTTACTGCAATATCCGGATCGAGCCCACCCCCATCATAAACGGTTCGTCCATTTTTGGTCTTGAATGCTGATTTTAAAGAATCTGCAAATTTCTCAACCGTTCCATCATTCTTCCGATGCGTATAATCCAGGGCTTGAATGCATCGGCCGCTCGGAATATAATATTTGGCGGTTGTTACTTTAAGTTGGGCATTGTAAGCAAGCGGTCTTGTCGTTTGAACTAGCCCTTTGCCAAATGTTTTTTGTCCCACCAGCACGGCTCGGTCATAATCCTGTAAAGCCCCGGCGACAATTTCTGAAGCCGAAGCACTTCCACTGCTTGTTAGTATGGCTAATGGTATTTGGGAATCAATGGAATTGTTAAGTGTAGTATATGATTTATTCCAATCTTGAACCTTTCCTTTTGTGGCGACTACTTCCTTTTCTTTTGGAATAAAGAGATTGACGATATTGACAGCTTCATACAGTAGGCCACCTGGATTATCACGCAAGTCAATGATAATTTTGGTGGCGCCCTTCTGCTTGAGGGTGTTCACGGCGTCTTCTACTTCTTTGGCAGCGCCCGGAGTAAAATCATCAAGTTTTATATAACCTATCCCGGGATCAATTAGGCCCTGATAAGACACGTTGAT
This sequence comes from Cyclobacteriaceae bacterium, assembly GCA_043776495.1. Lineage (GTDB taxonomy): Bacteria > Bacteroidota > Bacteroidia > Cytophagales > Cyclobacteriaceae > ELB16-189. The sequence continues at coordinate 959 of JAYVRH010000313.1, read as the reverse complement.
GATTTTTATTTTTTCTCTTTCAATTGTGAATGTGAGTTCTTTGCCCATCCGCTCGATGATTACTTTTAATTCGGATTTTGGATTGCCTTTCAGAAGGGCACTGATTTCGTTTGTGGGCTTACCCCTTACATTTTTTCCATCAATGGATATGAACTCATCACCAACCTTTAACCCGGCCTTGTAGGCAGGAAAATTTTCATAGGGGTGAGTGACAACACTTTTCTTGTTAACACTTCCAATCAGAGCACCAATACCAGCATACTGGCCAGTAGTTTGGATACTAAAGGCCTCGAGGTCTTCTTCAGGGATATAGTCGGTGTACGGATCAAGTGACTCCAGCATCCCCTCGATACTGGTTTGAATCAATTTTCTAGGCTCTACTTCGTCAACGTAGTAAGCATTGACTTCCTTAAATAGTGTCGCGAAAATGTCGAGGCTCTTAGCGATGTCGAAATATTTTTCACCCGGTCCTGTAAAAGCGAAAAAGGTGACCATGGCGACAAGCGCGAGGACGAGGCTAATCTTTCTTTTCATAATTGTTCAGTCGCTCCAACGATGATCGGATTGCTTTGTGGATTGTGGTGGAAGGCAATATTTCTTTTGCAATGTAAATATACGCAAGACAGAATGTTGGAGATGCAGGAAATAGTGCCTTGTTCAGACGATAACCTTCACGAATTCTCCGCTTTAAGGTATTTCGGTCCTTCGCTTTTTTAAAATTCTTTATCGGAGCTGTGATCAGAATCTGATGGCAGGGGAGGGTAAGATCAGGATGTGGAAGAAAAATGACTTTTAAGGGGAACATAAGATGTGAGGAGCCCTTTTCAAAAAGCGCCTCAATGATCTTTTTCCTGCTTAATCTTTCTTCTTTTCGAAAGCTGAAGTTCCCCATGGATTAATGTTAATCCTCAGCAGGGGCACCTGAGAGGAGATTTATTTGTGCTTGAAAGTCTTTTCGT
>JAYVRH010000312.1:0-1866 GCA_043776495.1 Cyclobacteriaceae bacterium | reverse complement strand
GATCTCAGAAATACTCTTTCCATTAAAAGTAGTGTCGGCCTTATAATACGCCACCAGAGCAAAATTGTAGGAAGTGATGTTCTTCTTTTTCAAATCCTTCAACATCTCAATCTTAATTTTGCTGCGTGTCTTCACGTCCTTTAGTCGCGCCATTAATGAATCTGTTCCACCGGAGAAAGCCCACGTCGGAAGCTGCGTATTCAATGTGGTGCTGCTTGCGACATAAGGATATTGGTCGATGGTAACATCAATACCCTCCTTCCTCGCCTTCTCAACCTGAGCAATTGTTACTACTGACTTGCCCCAGTTGGGTTTATAGGTTACTTTGAAGTGCGATATCTCAACAGGAATGTTTGCTTGCCTTCCAATATTGATGGCTTCTTCCACTGCGTCCGTCACAAAATCACCTTCATCCCGAATATGCGATGAATACACGCCATTAAATCTGGATGCTGATTTGGCAAGCCCAATCACTTCAGGAGTTTTTGAATAGGTTCCGGGTACATAGATCAAACCTGTCGACATACCAACCGCCCCGTCACGCATGGCTTTGCCCACCACCTCCTCCATTTTCATTTGCTCTGCCTCACTGGGATCGCGCTGGCCATCTCCCATCACTGCCTTCCTTACACTGTTGTGCCCTATGAGTGTGGCAACATTGATCGATGTTTTCACACTGTCCAGTTGAAAAAAATACTTTGCGATATCCACATTTGAGTTACCACAATTTCCGGTGACGACTGAGGTTACTCCATCCATAATAAAATTTCCAGCCGTAGGTACCTTCAGGTCGTTCCCCTCAATGTGCGTATGAACGTCAATAAAACCGGGAGCAACAATGAGGCCTTTAGCATCAATCATTCTCAATGTAGTCCAATCCTTTCCATTCCCAATCCTGACGATCTTGCCGTCTTTCACAGCAATATCACCGTAATACCATGAGTTACCAGAGCCGTCAATAATCTTCCCGTTGGCAATGACAAGATCAAAAGACTGAGCAGGAAGGAGACATGTCAAAAAGCAAAATCCCATTACCAGGATTGTTATCTGTTTCATCGCTTTTATTTTTTGTGAAAATAAGCAAAATCAAAACGCCAACTCCCACCGCTGGTCATTACTTTTGCGGGCTTTACTGTGAACTGGATAGTATTGACGACTTTGATTAGTCCTGCTTTGTCAACTTTGATAAATTTTAGAATGCACATGCCATTTCACAGAGTTTCGCAGAGAAAATCCAGGAGTTTCACAGAGAGTTCAATAGTTGAACCCAAATTGTCTTTCACTTCTCCGTGTAACTCCTTGTGTTCTCCGAGAAACTCTGTGAAACAGCCCTGGACCCATTATGATTATAAAATAGGCAGGTGCATAATACAGAGCATTAAATATTTTCATGAGTAATGAGCATTGTAGAATGAATTCGATACAGCAGCTTCAAACCACTCTTGACCTCATCAAGCTTGAACGACAGGCAGATTTGGAGCAGTACCGTCAAAAGGTCGTCCTCCGCTCCTTGCATCAGCGGACCAAGGAAGGTGTCACCTGGTACCCTGTGCGACTCAATCGCGATTATATTGGAACGGGCGAGCGAATTATTGTCGAGCTCGAGCGGACGAACAACCTGGATCTACCCCATAGTTTTCAGAGTGGCAAACTGGTGAGCTTGTTTTGCAACGCCTCTGGCAAACCAGAAAAGGAACATGCTAACGGGGTCGTGAATTACGTAAGCGAAAACACCCTGGTCATCACGCTCAATGGAGATGATCTGCCTGCCTGGATTGCCGATGGCCTTCTCGGGGTGGATGTCATGTTTGATGAAATGACCTATAAAGAGATGGAGTACGCCATGAAACTCGTGATGAAAGCCGA
>JAYVRH010000311.1:0-1867 GCA_043776495.1 Cyclobacteriaceae bacterium | reverse complement strand
GTGAATACCTCAGGGAATAACCAGTCAAGCAATTTTACATGGGTTGCTGCACCCAATCCAAATATTACAGGTGAGAGTACCACTGTCCAACCCACATCGGTGATTAGTGATATATTGTTAAACACAACCTTTGTTTCTCAAACCGTTACCTATACAGTAATCCCTACTGGAGTTAATGGGTGTCTGGGCAATAACTTTACTATCAGTGTTACGGTAAATCCAAAAGCAGTGATTTCCGCGGGGATCGATTTAGCGGTTTGCGCTAATCTGCCAGATATAAACATGCAAGGGGCTGTCACTTTTGCTCCAAATGGTACTTCCTGGAGTGGAGGAACAGGAAGCTTCTTAAGTAGTTCAGGAACTGCAAAGTATGTGCTTGGTGCAGGTGAGGCCAATACTCTGGTAACCCTGAATAAGACACTTACTCTAACAGCGAATGATCCAGACGGTCTAGGGCCATGCTTATCAGTTTCAGATGCTCTTAACCTTAGAATAGATCCACTCCCCATTGTATCTTTCGTTGGCCTTCCTCCTGGTGTCCCACCTCAACTGGCAGAGAATAACACACCGATTACATTGACAGGAAACCAGATAGGCGGACTATTTACAATTACCCCTGTTACATCCAATATTGGCAGCACAACTCCAAGCCCAACAGACAAAGCCATATTTGACCCCAGTGCGGTGACCTTGGGGCCGAATTTTATCACTTATACATATACAAATGCAAACACTTGTACAAGTTCGGAGACACAGCAGGTAATTGTAAACCCAGTAACTACGGTAGACTTCAACGTACAGGGAGCAATAATAAATGCCTCAAATGAATTCGAAATTTGTGGCAACCTCGGCGATGTTAAATTGATTGGATTTCCAGCTGCGGCGACAGGCGGTGCTCCGGAAACCAAATTTACAGGCATCCCATATTATACAGGACAAACTCCGTTGACCATCGTTAATATTGGGGTAGATTATTACATAAAGACCGATGGCGTAGTTTCTGATAACTACCTGATTCAATACACCTATAAGAACGCGTTCAATGCGATTACATTCAAAATAAGACCAATCCGGATTTTAGCAAGCCCGACAGCAGTGATCAGTGTTGCCAATTCATGTATAAAAGACGCTATTAGTTTCGCCGATGCTTCTACCTTACCAGCATCGCCTTTCACTACTTCGATTGCCAGTTGGCAATGGAGTTTCGGCACTGGTGAGTCTGGAAGCAGTCTTAAGAACCCCAGCTATAAGTATAGCACTTCCGGACTAAAAGATGTTAGTATGAAAGTGACGACGACGCAGGGCTGTAGCAATACGTCGAATAAGTCAATTAGGGTAGGGGATGTTCCTGTGGTAGATTTCGGTTGGTCTTCGATCTGCAACAGAGACTTTACGAATTTCAAGGACAAAACGAACCCTGGTTCAATAAGCGTGATCACAAAGTACACATGGGATTTTGGTGATGGTGATATCTTGAGTGGATCAACAGGCGGTACCGTCCCGTCAGGCACACATGGTGGAAAAACAAAAGGAACCTATAAGAACCCGGAACATAAGTATGCCGCATTTGGAAATTACAATGCCAAGCTGACGGTAGACACAAACGATGGGTGTAATAATTCTTATAGTCAACAAGTCTTCATTCTTGTGTACAGCACCGTCACACCGATTGCCGCAGCAGCCTACTTGCAAGATTTTGAAATAACAAATGGCGGATGGAAAGTGGAAGACCTGGATTATATTCCTGGTGTTCCCAGTGATACCAGTTGGAAATGGACGGCACCAAGTGGCATTGTTATAAAAACGGCAGCCTCCGGAACCAAAGCGTGGTGGACTGGCCGAAACAACAATTCTTATTATCAGAATG
>JAYVRH010000310.1:0-1871 GCA_043776495.1 Cyclobacteriaceae bacterium | reverse complement strand
TACGAACCAAAGCCTTATGTGAAAACACTGGCTGAGTTTACTGAGCTGGTGCTTGGTGAAAGAGAATTCTTACAATGTGACGGAGAAAACTCGTGATGTGACGGAGAAATTTTGCGATGTGATTTAGTATTCTTGCTTGGTGACTCCCTCCAAACCCGACAAATCGCCCTACACAAGCAGCACACTTGCCAAAACCCCTGCATATTAGCTGTTTGAAAAGGATATCTATAAAAATAGAAATAAAGTGACTTCAATTTTTACTTCCGACTGTATGACCATGACTCTTTTCTATACCGCATCAGATACCGCCCTTTCAGGGCTGGAAGTTATTCGACTGCCCTACCATCCCGCTTCACGGGATGGTATTAGATGCCTCCGGGGTTTTACCTGAACAAGCCCCGAAGGGGCTCGATACCCTGACTCGAATAACTATAAATATAGTTTGTTTACTATGAATATAGTTATACATTTGTCCCATGGGCAACAAAGAATTGACAAAGGCGGAAGAACAGGTGATGCATTATTTATGGGGGATGGATCGGGGGTTCTTAAAAGACATTATCAGTAAATTCCCAGATCCGAAACCAGCCAGCACCACCGTCTCGACAGTGATCCGAATCCTGGTAAAAAAGGGCTTCATTGGATATACGCCTTATGGCAAATCACACGAATACCATCCCATACTTTCTAAGAGCTCTTATTTTAAGAGCCGCTTAAGCCCGATCATAACCAAGTATTTCAGCGGGTCATCCTCCAGCTTCGCATCGTATTTTGCACAAGAGCAATTGAATCTTTCTGAATTGGAAGAGATGAGGCAACTTATTGATAAGAAAATTAAGAAGTTAAAGACTAAGAAAAAGTAGTATGATAGCTTTTGGATTGTACTTATTCAAGGTGAGCGCGTGTAGCGCCGCCTTTTATGCCTTATACATTTTATTACTTAAGGATTACACCTTCATTCGGTTCAATAGATATTATTTATTGTTGGCGCTCCTGGCTTCGTTTATTATTCCTGCTCTGGAAGTTCCATTGCAGCGCAATTCCAATCTCCTCATCACCGCCTATTTTCAACACTCAGTTGCAGAATCCGGATATGACGTAGCTCAGTTTAAAAGCCTGACCGATGGGGGGAATGACGTAACTTATTCCCTATATGTTTTTCTTGTTTATTGGGCAGGTGTGATCATTAGCCTTTCTGGAATTGGGCTCTCTGTAAGACGAATGATTAACCTCAAGAGAAATTCAGAATCATTTTCTTATGGCAAAGCGATGGTAGTGAAAGCGAAAATTTCCCATCCACATTCGTTTTTTAATATAATCTTCTTGCCGGAATTGGGTAGCAATCCATTAATTATCAGGCACGAATATGTTCATGTCGAGCAACGTCACTGGCTTGATTTGATCTTTATTGAACTCGCCGCTGTGATTCTCTGGTTCAATCCTCTCTTGATACTCTATAAACGTGCTGTCAAACTCCAACATGAATATCTTGCAGATGAGGGAGCCATTGGACAAGATGTCTCCATTGAACAATATTTGAAATGCATGCTGCACCAGGTGAGTCATGAAAGTCGTTTGAGTCATGTGAGTCAGTTCTATACAAAACCAATTAATAAAAGGATCATGATGATTACCAAAAGCAAGACTTCAAGAGTGGCATCTGTTAGCTACCTGCTGATCTTACCAATTTTCGCCACGCTATTGCTTGGGTTCTCGACGAAGCCCATTCCCTTTGAGACTTCCCAGAGTCCGGGTATGATGGTGATGGATGACGAAGTACCGTCCATACTTCCAGTAAAAGATGAATCAGTTATGTTAGCCAGCAATTTTGGATATAGGATTCACCCTTTTTATAAGACCAGAAGATTTCA
>JAYVRH010000309.1:0-6000 GCA_043776495.1 Cyclobacteriaceae bacterium | reverse complement strand
CATTATCAAATATAATGAATACCTGTTGTTAGTTGTTAGCTATCTGGTTAATGGGATGAAATTCGGTCAACCATCAACTACCAACTATTTTTCACATAGAAACCCCGTTTCCTTAAACAACTACATTGTCGACAGCGCGAACTTCACTTAATAGGTTGAATGGCAGCACGCAGCATCACAGTAGCGGTATAAATAATCACGCCGATTACAATCCATCGAAGGACATCCATCGGCAATGACTTGACCAGGAATGCAGCAATCAAAACGCCAACGACACCTGCAGCGGCGAAGGCGAGTGATGCCCGGCGGTTATAAGCCCCCTCCTTAATAAATTTCAATGAGGCCATCGGCATCAGAAATGCGCACGAACCCATCATGATCGGGAAGGCTACTGCGGGCGACATTCCCAACGCAAACACAAGTGCCATGCATGGCGCATACAACCCAATGCCTGCCGTCATCAATGCGCCCAGGATAAAATTGACCACAACGGCAAGGATAAGTTTGTTGCCTGCCAGGCCAATCGCTTCTCCCCCACCTTCAATCCATTGAAATTTTGTAGCCACCATAAAACCGGCGGTGATCAGGAGCGCAATGCCCATGGTCAACCGTATTTTCTTTTCTGGCAATTTCGAAACAATCCCTGCGCCCAACACCGCACCGACACCGGAGGCGAGAAGCATGAGCACCAGGGTCAGTGGCTCTACCTCTACGATCTGAATAAAAATGATGGCCTGGACTACCGTTGGGATTGCATTGCTTACGTTGAGGGTTCCCGGTATGAGCCGGTCTTCAGACTGCTTCATGAATTTAAACATGGCAGTTTCAGTTGCGAATGAACCAATTCCCAAGGTGTCAAAAAAGTTGCCTACAAACCCTATCACGCCTGTTTTGGCCCAACTGTTTGGCTCAAGATTCGTGCGATGTTTTAAGACATCACGAACCAGGACAACGCCAATCCAAATCGCCAGAACTAAGAAAATAACCCAAATGGCTGTAATCATTTTTATATCACTTCAGTGGTTCACAAAGAATGGCATAATTTCCATACCTTAGTCATCTTGATTCCTAAAATTAATGGCGATGGAAAGCTATCCCAGTATTTTCAACGATGTGATCGGCCCGGTGATGCGTGGACCTTCAAGCTCCCACTGTGCCGCATCACTGCGCATTGGCAGATTGTGCCGCGATTTGATGGATGGTGATATTAAAGAAGTACTGATCGAGTTTGATCCCAATGGTTCCCTGGCCACCACCCACAAAGGACAAGGCTCTGACATGGGATTGTTTGGTGGTTTTCTGGGTTGGGAAGCTTATGACGAACAACTTCCGAGCTACTTACAAGCAGTGGACGCTGCCGGCATAAAGATCAAGATCGACATCCATCCCATTGGGGCAACTCACCCTAACACCTATAAAATCACGCTAAAGAATAATAAGGAAACCCGGGCACTCACCGCATTATCAACCGGTGGGGGAATGATACAAGTCATTGAAATTGATGGGGCAGCCGTTTCTATGGCAGGGGACTTTTATGAAACGTTGATCTACGTAAAGTCTCCTGAAGTGGTCGTTAATTTCCTCAAAGGATCAATTGCCTACGACGAAATCAACATTCACAGAGGAGACTCCGTTTTCATTGAAATCAAATCAAATCAATTCCTGACGGATGGGATATGTGAAGAGTTGATGAACCTGGACGGTGTGATGTTCATAAAGAAATTATCCCCCGTACTTCCGGTGTTAGCCCGTAAGGATATGAAAGTTCCCTTTATCACGTCTGCTGAAATGCTGGAGTACAATGAAGGCAAAAATCTTTCACTGTGGGAATTGGCGGTGCATTACGAAAGTGCAAGGGGTAATATTTCGCATGATCAGGTTTTTGAACAAATGCGTGGCATTGTGAAGATCATGCAAAACGCAATTGAGATCGGGTTGAAAGGAACCAAGTATGCAGATCGCATTTTAGGACCTCAATCGGTGAATTTCAATCAGCAAATGAAAAAGAAAACATTGGTGGAAGGTGACGTGCTGAATCATGTGATCTTGTACACATCCGCCATGATGGAAGTAAAAAGTTCAATGGGCGTCATTGTGGCTGCTCCAACGGCAGGCTCTTGCGGTGCGTTACCCGGCGCGGTGATCGGCACGGCAACTTCAATGAAATTATCACAAGATGAAATGGTGAAAGCCATGTTGGCTGCTGGTATCATTGGGGTATTCATCGCCGCTCATGCTACGTTTGCCGCCGAAGTGGGAGGTTGCATGGCAGAATGTGGATCCGGATCTGGTATGGCTGCTGCGGCCATTATCGAATTAAAAAAAGGAACATTAGATCAATCCCTGGCAGCGGCTTCCATGGCCTTGCAATCTTCTTTAGGAATGATTTGTGATATGATTGCCGATCGGGTGGAGGCTCCCTGCCTGAACCGAAATGTCATGGCTTCGACCACTGCCATCTCCTGCGCTAACATGGCACTGGCAGATTACAATCATCTAATTCCATTGGATGAAGTAATTGAAACAATGAAGAAAGTGGGTGACGCCATCCCCAATACCTTGCGTTGCACTGGACTCGGAGGACTTGCCATTACCAAAACAGCCAAAAAGATTGAAGCTATGTTGGCACAAAATGAAGAAGCACAAAACAAAACCTTCTTTAAGGTTTGCTGATTTTATTTAGATCGCTGCTATATTTGATTACGCGGACACTCAGACCTTTACTTTTTCAATCGCCCAGATCGGAACGGCATGGCCTCCTTTTAGTTCTACAAAATCGCCACCCATTTCGATAAAATTTGAAACCACCTCTACCCTGCGCCCGTCTGCCAGTCGAATGATCATCGTAATGTCGTCATGATCCAGGTAGGTTTCATTCATGGCGCTTCTTAGATCATGTATTCTCGATTTTTTGTCTTCAGCGCTCAAGATGTCGTTGTGGGGGAATTGTTGCTTATCGATTTCTTCGAGAGGCATGCGTTGGGGTTTGACCGACCCTCCCCCATTCTTGTTCCAGATGTCGATCCTCTGTTTTAATTGCGCCTTGGCTGCCTCCGTCCAATGGTACTTCTTCAAAATATATTCAATGGTCTGTTCTTCCACCAAGGTGTAGTCGTTGTCATCCACAATCACCTGGAAAAGTTTCTCCGCATCCTCAACCGAAATTCGGCCGTCGCTGGCACCTTCTGTCAACCGATCGGCTTTCTCAATGAGCCGGGCATCCATCTTTTTTCCGTCCACATATTTGTAGTTGTCCATAAATGCTTGAATCTTGATCATTGCACATCGAAATTCGAAAGTTGGCAAGCATCTACCGCCTATCAGCGATCATTGGCGGAAATGATTTTTATCATGCTTGGATTACCAGTGAAGTTAATCATAAACATTCAAAAATCTTTACAAACAAGTGACTATTTGATTCCTCATTCTTCATGCCTATTCGGGCTGAAAGGGCAAAGAATAGTGAAATAAGCAAGGATTGTAGTCTTTATTGAAGGCAGCACTGGTAAGTTTCACTAATTTCGATTCCGTTTCCCATCACTCACTAAAATCTTAAAGTATGAATAAATGGACCCGACGTGCTTTCATCACCACCGGTGTGCTGGCGGGTGGCACAGTCATTCTCGGTATTGCCATCCGGCCTGGTAACAGAGCCTCCAAAGTGACTAACCTCATTGGAGGAAAAGGCGACACCGTTCTTAACATCTGGCTAAAGATCGGAGCCGACAATATATTGACCGTGATTATTCCGCATGCTGAAATGGGACAAGGTGTGCACACCGCGCTGGCAATGATGCTGGCAGATGAAATGGATGCCGACTGGTCAAAAGTCCGGTTTGAAGAAGCGCCTGCCAACAAAGAATATGCAAACTATGCCATCGCCAAAGGGTTTATTGCCGGTAAAGCTGACTTTCCAAAATTCCTTATCGACACAATAGATGGTGTTTTCCTTACTGCCGTGAAGAAAATGAATATTCAGTTTACCGTCGGCAGCGGTTCGGTGCGCTTTACGGGGATGCATGCCATGCGTGTGGCGGGTGCAGCTGCCAGGTCCATGCTTTCACAGGCAGCATCAAAAATGTGGAACATTCCTGAAAATGAATTAACGATCAAGAATAGTTTTGTCACTCATTCGGCCAGCAATCGGTCGGCATCTTTTGCAGCGCTGGCACCGAAGGCGGTAGAGTTTTCTGCCCCTGCCAAACCTACCCTTAAAAAAGAAAGCGAGTTTAGCATCATGGGTACTTCGCCACCCCGGTTCGATATTCCTGTTAAAGTAAATGGTTCCGCAGTGTTCGGTATGGACGTTACCCTGCCGGGGATGAAATATGCTACAGTGAAAGCGTCACCCGTATTTGGAAACAAAGTCAAGTCATATGACGCAACAGCAATTGAAAAATTACCAGGCATCATCAAAGTCATCAATCTTGGAGATGCCGTAGCCGTCGTCGCAGATAATTTTTGGCTCGCCAAAGAGGCCATTGCCGACTTGCCCATTGAATTCGAATCTGGAAACAACGACAAAATCAATCAGGACAATATCTATGAGCAATATGTACGCGACATGGATGCTGGTTTGGCCAATGATGATTTAGAATCCCACTTTAAATCAGGAAATGTGAAGGAGGCCATGAGCGGCGCATCCAAAACCGTGGAAGTTGAATATCAAATTCCCTACCTCGCTCATGCCACCATGGAACCTATGAACTGCACCGCGTGGGTTCATGATGGACAGTGTGAAGTTTGGTGTGGCAGTCAAAATCCACTCGGCTTTGCAGGCGCAGTGGCGGAAGTGCTGGAGATGGATATTGAAAAAGTGACGGTTCATAACCTCTTCCTCGGCGGCGCATTTGGAAGACGTGCTGAAACAGATGTTGCCAAACAAGCTGCCCTCATCGCAAAAGAGTTCAACCATCCGGTTAAGTTGATCTGGACACGCGAAGAAGACATGCGCCATGATATGTACCGCGAAGCCAACATCAGCAGGATGAAAGCAGGACTGAACAGCGATGGACAACCCATTGCCATCACCCACCAATTTCTTTTCAAGCACCATCCCCCTGAGGCCCCTGACGTGCCATATGATATCGCAAACCAACTCATTCATTATTCAGCCAGTCAAACGCATGTGCCGTGGGGCAGTTGGCGAAGTGTGGATCATTCCATGCATGGCTTTTTTATTGAATCGTTTATTGATGAGTTAGCTCATGCCAGCAATCAAGATCCCTACCAGTACAGGCGAGGATTATTTCCCGATGGGTCGCGATTTCAGAAAGTTCTTGACCTGGCGGCGGAAAAGGGAAATTGGGGCAAGGAGCTTTCTGCGAATTGGGGCCGCGGAATTGCCATTCACAAATCATTTGGCACCATCGTGGCCGAAGTGGTTGATGTGGAAATCAGTGATGATGGCCAGTTGCGCGTGGATAGAATTATGTGTGCGGTCGATCCAGGTTTTGCAATACACCCAAACGCATTTACAGCCCAAATGGAAAGCGGCATTATTTATGGGTTGACTGCAGCCCTAAAAGGAGAGATTACTATTGAGGGGGGTGCCGTCGTTCAAAGCAATTTTCACGACTATCCCATGCTGCGCATGAACGAAACGCCAATCATTGACACGTACATTCTGAACAGCGGCGAGTGGCCGGGAGGAGGAGGCGAACCGAGTACTCCTGTGGTTGCGCCTGCGCTTACCAACGCGATATTTAATGCAACCGGCATACGCATCCGGAAGCTTCCGGTGAAGAATCACGATTTGAGCAAGGAGAAGTGGAGAAAGAATCAGCCCGTTTAGTGATTTGTTGAGAAGCGCTCTGTTCGTTGGTGAAGAACCTGCCAGGCAGCAACGAAGGGTGGGATATTTTGAAGTACTAGCGCTAACGAGCGTTGTTGTTTGATCGTTGTTAGGAAAACGATCAAACAACAACGCTCGTTAGCGCTAGTACTTCAAAATATCCCACCCTTCGTTGCTGCCTGGCAGGTTCTTCACCAACGAACAGA
>JAYVRH010000308.1:0-6004 GCA_043776495.1 Cyclobacteriaceae bacterium | reverse complement strand
AGGTCAGCGCGAAGAAGAAATCGCAGAAGGAGACGAAGACATTAAAGCGGAAGACAGGCTGACCAAACTATGCCCAGACGCCGCTGAATTTTCAACACCCTTTAGGAGAAAGATTGAGGATGAGGTATCTTTGCGGTGATGGCAAAAGTGGTAAAGTTTCCAATCCAGCCACCGGAGAAGTTCGGGTTCAGACCCGTACGCAAGAGGCGACCTGATTCCCCTGACAAGCCCGGGCAGCTCAATCTTTTTGCAGGTGGCAAGGTTGTCAAGATGAACCAGCTGAGTACATTTGAAGAGGCGCTCATGCTGGATGAGCATGGAGATGAACGCGCCAAAGACCTGTACCTCAAAGCCATTTCGGAGTTTGACAGTGTCCAAGACGCATTTTGCAACCTGGGGATCATTGAATCAAAGTTGAAACACTACGGTAAGGCCATCGATTGCTTTACCTTAAGCCTGAAAGAAGATCCCCGTCACTTTGAGTCGCATTACAACCTCGCCAACCTGTATGCCGAGATCGGAAACATGCCGCTGGCGAAAGTACACTATCAGATGTCGATCAACATTGAACCAGATTTCCCAAATAGCTATTTCAACCTTGGTCTCACGCAGGCCATGAACAAAGAGATAGAAGAAGCTGTACAATCATTAATCACCTACAAACGCCTTGCATCTCAAGATGATCATAGTCAGGTGAATGAGTTGATCGATCATCTTTTGAATGTAAGATAGCGCCAGCGATGCTCACATCGACCAAATGGTGACATAAAATAGAATGGCGCGATAGCCTTCAAGCGCTATTTTGAGCACACCAATCATTAACAGAGATCTTAAAACGAGTCTGATGCCCGTTTCATGATAAAAGATTCCTCCGGAACGGATAAGAAAATAGAGATTGGTGACAATGAATATGGCGGTGAGTACAACTTCATCCAGGTAGTTGCCAAGTTTGAATACATTCACGATCAAAGTCAGGAACAATGCGTTGATCAGTAAATTGAAGCAGACGAGTTCAATTGAAAGTCCTACATGGTCAGTGAAGTATCTCTTGCGGGAGCGATAAATGAGGTTCAGCGGAAGGGAGCTGAGCACCACAAACACGATCACCAGCATCTTAGCAAAGCCTGCAGTCTTCTGATCATAGAGGATGGAGAATGAGTTCACATCCCGAATCTCCAGTTTGGTCATCTTATTGGCTACAGCCTGGACCGCAAGCCTTCCTTGAAACGAGTTTACCTGGGTTCGCAATGAGGCATTAAATAGTTGGATCACTGGGACCAGAAAGTAAACCAGATTCAAAAGAAAAAAGACAGAGAGCGGCTTTAGATATTTCACTTTTCTTCCTTCTGCAAACTCTTTCGTGAGGAAACCCGGCTTGCTCACGATCAGCCAAAGAGCTTTTACAAACCTGCTATCGGCGAATGTCAATGCAAGGAATATGTTGTTGAGGAATGTGCGAAAGGAGCGGTCCTCCGGCAGGATCACCTTCTCACCGCAGAGGTTACAGTATAAACCGTTGAAGTGATTGTCACAACTTTTACAAACATGTTCCTGGGTTTGGGCGTCCATTTCTGGGGCGAAGATAATTCTTTAGGACGTGGTCACCTGCTCACGACTTTAAGATTGTCTTCGCCCTGCTAGTGAACCCAGGACTGGCGTATGGGAGTTGGTCTTCGATTATAAGCTTGAGTTCCCTTCCTATTTCTGGTTGCTTACGGGCAATGTTGGCAAGGACTGTCATTGAAAACACCTTGACTGCTATCGGTGCTTCACGATCCGATAGACATTCGAAACAAATGTCCACCACTTGCCCCTGCAATGATCTGGGTATCTCAATGAACTGTAGGAGCCTGATTGTATTTCTCTTCACAGCATCATGAAGACCGGGGTGCTTTAGATTGCCGATGATTCTTCTTAGGTGAGGTTTTATCAACTCGGGGTGATGTTCAACACAAGAACTTAGTGGCCAGGAAGCCCGCTGTGTCACACGGTAAGGACCGTTGAGGAAGGCGCTCACGAGTTCGCCAAAGCGCTTTGGATTTTCCCCAACATGGTCGACCACGCGGTCACACATGGCTTTCGAATGCTCCCGAAGAACCTCTTGAACGATATTCATTATCAATAATTTACTTTAATAATAGGCTACTAACAAACTGATAATTAGGATATAAACAATATTCATGATAACTTAGCTTTTAAATTAAACGATCAGTAGCCATGCTCATACTTTTTGCTATCGTTGCTTTTCTTGCTTTTCAACTAGGGCAATGTTTTTTATGCTTTTACTTGATGGATTCAAAGCGGTATCGGAAAATGATCCACGAGGGATTCAGTTCAGTTTTTTAATCCAAATACAGAAGTAATCTCGAGGGGCACTCGCTTGGGCCGTCCGGTTACAGCATCCAGCAGGCACCATGAAGTGCAGGCCGACGCAAGGATCTTTTCATCACTGTTTCGACGGATCGAAACGTAGCGCTTTTGTCTTGGGCCCTCTGGAACATCAATCCATGTGCTGGCAATAATGACATCGCCTGGCAATGCCGGGGCATGATAATCAATTTCATGACGGAGGACGACCCATTGGTATTTCGATATCAATTCCTCTGATCCAAGGGTGTTCCAATGCGCGTAAGCAACTTCCTGAACCCAGCGGAGATATACGATATTATTCACATGATTTTGCTCGTCAATATCGGATGTCACTACCGGGATTGTGATACTGAAAACGCCACGATCTTCTGGGATTAACAGCATATCAACGGACCTTTCGTGCTGCGGCTATGAATTTCTCTTTGACATATTTTCTAAACCAGGTGGGTGCGAGGCGTTTTAATCTCCATTGTTTCCTCGCTGGCTCCGGCAGGATAATGTAAAATTCACCTTTGCCTGCCCGATGCAGAATTTCTACCGCCACTTCCTTCGCTTCCAGGCGGGAGTGATCAATAAAGAATTGACTGGTTTTCTTTACGAGCTCGCTTCCTCTTCCGCTTTGAGCAATGTTGGTCTTGAAATAAGCAGGCTGAATACAGGAAACCTTTACGTGGAAGTCCTGAAGTTCTCCATACAATGTTTCGCTTATCGCTACTACTGCCGCCTTGGTCATGTTGTAAGCGCCCATGGTTGGGGCACAGCTCACAGCAGCGAGGCTGGCAGTGTTCAGGATATGTCCTGATTTCTGTTTCTTAAAAGTTGGGATAAAAAAATGGCAGCCGTAAACCACACTAAATTGATTGATGCGCGTCATCCATTCCCAGTTATCGAGGGAGTACTCTTCAAACAAGCCACCATCTCCAACGCCAGCGTTGTTGAAAAGTAAATCAATGCCTCCGGCTTTCGTTATAAAATCTGAAGCAACTTGTTGGTACTGCTCACGATCGGAAACATCAAGATGAAACGAGATTGTCTTTGCACCCAGGGTGTCAAATTCTTTTGCGGCAAGGTCCAGGGTTTCTTTGTTAATGTCGGCAATGCCCAATGTCCAGCCATCTTGAGCAAGTTCAGTTGCAAATGCTTTCCCGAGTCCGGAGGCAGCGCCGGTGATGAAGGCCCGTTTGGCGGGATGCTGTTGGGTGAGGAGGTAGTTCATGATGGTGTTCTATGATGACAATATAGGTAAATTCATCCTTGGGAATTTTGAGAAAGAGTTGTTAAAATTAGCGGTTAGCTTTTGGCTGTTAGCCTTTGGTTGTTCACCCGTTACATTTAGGTACTCAAGCCAACGGCTAAGGGCCAAAGGCCATTGACTTTATATTGAATCTCCCTCCACAGCCTGCGCTCCCCGAAAAGACAAATGACGTATCACGTGAATAAGTTGTGCAAAGCGCGGATCTTTAGAGTGACCCTGTTTCCAGCGAGCATAGATCTGTTGGGCGATCACCGCGTTTTTAAATAATCCGAAGACATAATAAAATACCGGGTGTTGGATCACCCTTCCACTTTTCTCTGAATATCGTTCCATCACTTCCTTTCTTGTCAGATTTCCCGGCAGCCAGGAGACGTTGAATACTTTGGCCAGGTCTGCATCTCCTTCTTCAGCCCAATAAGCGAGGGAGGCTCCCAGGTCCATCCCCGGATCGCCCATGGTGGCCATCTCCCAGTCCAGTACACCTATGATCTCAGACAAGCTATTCTCATTAAGGATCAGGTTGTCGTATTTGTAATCATTATGGAGCACTGTGGGTGACGCTTCCTTTGGCTGATGTTGTAGTAGCCATTGGCTAAGCATTTCCATTTCAGCAATATCATCTGTTTGCGCCGCGAGGTATCGTTTGCTCCAACCCTCTACCTGGCGCTTTACATAACCCTCAGGCTTGCCTAGTTCGATTAGCCCGGTTTTTTGGATATCCAATGAATGAAGAGCAACAAGATTATCTACAACCGATTCTGAGATCTTTCTCATTTCGGCTGGCGGGATGCGGATGTCCTTTATGGTGGAAGGTCTAAGGATGACACCGACAATTCTTTCCATAATATAAAATGGTGCTCCGATTATGTCTGCATCTTCACAGAGAACGATGGGCCTGGGAATCTTCGAATAGTGAGCATGCAAAAGCGAGAGAACTTTAAACTCCCTGCTCATGTCGTGTGCAGACTTTATGGCAGCACCAAACGGAGGCTTTCTCAATATGTATTCGTTGCGCTCTGAGCGAAGCAAATAAGTAAGGTTGGAATAGCCACCTGGAAATTGTTTCTGTTCTTTGACTGAACCTATCGGCGAAGAATTTTTCAGCAAGTACTCATTCAGCTTCTGCAGATCAATTTCTTCTCCGGCCCTGACGGATGCAGGTTGATCAGTAGGGATCATGCTGGTTTCTTTTTCTTCTTGATATCCAAACCGTATTCTTTCAGGATACTCATGGCCAGGCTTTGTTTGTGAACCTCATCGGCGCCATCCCAGATCCGTGCGCCACGCTCATGCTGATACATGGTTGCCAGCATGGTTCCATCCGACAATCCTAAAGCACCATGGACTTGGATCGCACGATCCAGTACATTTAGCACCATGTTGGCAGCGGCGAATTTGATACCGGAGATTTGGTGACGTGCGGCAGAGATTCCATCAGAATCAATGTTCGCAGCAGTTCTCAGCACAAGGAGCCGCGCAGAGTCTATCTCTACACGACTTTCGGCAATAAACCCCTGGATGAATTGCTTCTCACCCAGCATCATCCCTTCTTCAATTTCTCTGGTTGCAGCACGCTGACACATGAGGGCAAAAGCCTTCTCCGCAATGCCGATCCATCGCATGCAATGATGAACTCTGCCGGGCCCGAGTCGCTCCTGAGCGAGTTTGAAACCCGAACCTTCTTCACCAATCAGGTTGGCAACGGGAACCTCACAGTCCTTAAATCTTATTTCCGCATGGCTTGCCCATCCACCGCCCGCCTCTCCGAACACTGGTATATTTCGGATGTGATTAAAACCAGGTGTAGTGGTAGGCACGATGATCATGCTGGCACGTTGATGTTTGGGCGCATTTGGATTCGTGACGACCATGGCAATCGCAAAGGAGGCCCCTTCAGCACTTGAGGCAAACCACTTGTGTCCGTTAATAACGTAATGCTCTCCTTTCCTCACTGCCTCCGTCGCCAGGCGGGTGGGGTTAGAGCCGGCAAATTCGGGTTCTGTCATGGCGAAGCAGCTCCTGATTTTTCCTTCGAGGAGCGGATGAAGAAATTTTTCCTTGTGCATGGAGGAACCGAATTTGCTCAGCAGTTCCATATTGCCGATGTCAGGGGCCTGGCAATTGAATGCATACTGGCCATAAAAAGGAGTGAGTGCCATCGCTTCGCTGATTTGAGCAAACTCACAAAGAGTAAGGCCCCAGCCTCCTTCATTTTTTGGAAGATGTAGGCCCCAAAGCCCGGCGGCTCTTACTTTCTCGCGCTTGGCATCAAGGAGTGCGTAGGTTTCAGCTGCGCTCCTTGAATGATGCCCAGCTTCCAGTGGGAGAAGCTCATCATGAACAAAGGCTTTTACTTTCGGAAGGAGATCTTTTAAGCGA
>JAYVRH010000307.1:0-1877 GCA_043776495.1 Cyclobacteriaceae bacterium | reverse complement strand
AACAAAACGATGGCGTTCCTAATCTAGCTTGATCTCAGGAATAATTTCCTATCCCTGAAAACAGGGAGACATTCAAGATTTGCTTTAAAAAAATCCGTCAGAAAATCCTGGTCTAACGAATACAGTCAGTCTTTGGATGATCTGTGTTACCTCCAATCCTTCCATCCTGATCACTTTTGTACCTGCCATGCGGCGGCAGCGCTGATGAATTATTGTCAGGTACAAAAACCAAAATTTATGAAAACATCTATTTACGTGATGATGATCCTGGGCTCATGCTTGCTCTTCCCCATTACCACGATGGCTGATGGACCTGAGCAAAAGCAAAAGAAAGCTACCACCGAAGCCAATCTAAAGGCTACGTACGAAATCGATGGTCACTATTGGACGGTGCTGGTGGTCGCCACCTTGTTGAGAATCCAACACGCTAAAGACATTGCCTATAACGCCGAGTATCCTGACAATGTGATTAATTCAGATGGATATTGCATCAGGCACCGCTATACTTTTCTATATCCTAGGGCTCAAAAGAAAGTACATGCATTCACTGGGGGAGATCCTGAAATAGAGAGAATCATTTCCATGCAGATGTTTGATAATGCCATCACTCCAAAAGAAATCGGCATTGCCGCACACCGACTCGGCGACAGTTATTCACATACAAACGACAAGACAGGCCGTATGTATCCTCATCTCATCGCGCACTTGTTCCAATGGAAGAAACCAGATAAGATTAAAAATAATCCTGATAAATATTTGCAGTACGTTTTCCAACTGATTGAGGGCATGGGCGGAAAGGGAGCTGAAGTTGACATGACAGTATTCCGGTACATCGTCGACGCCGGACTTAGCTCGGAACAAAATGCCGAAATCTTGAAGGCGGAGTATCATTGCTTAATCGGGTCATCTGAATTCAATATCGAGTCGAACGAAATTAAAATTGTGGAAAACTACCTCACAAAACGGCTGGCACATGAGTCACTAACTTATATCACGCTTGTCAATGTCGATCATAAAAGGAAGATTACCAGGACGATCTTTTTGACTTCCCTTGAAAAGGCAACGCGGTTCAAATTTTTGAATGGGGGAAAAGCAGCCGGGGACATCCAAAATCCAAAGGAATAAAAACTATAAATATGATTGAGAAGACTGCCATTTTGCTCCTTTCATTTCTGGTCTCATCCACCTTGTCGCAGGCTGAGCAGCGGTTGGATGCTCAACCCTTACCTCCATCCTATTTCATGACCCATCTTGACGTACGTGCCAATCGCTCTACACCGCGTCTTGAAATTTACAAGCTGAGGAATGGCAAAACGATAACCATCCAGGAAAATCAACAAGTCATGGTGTATGCCTTTGATCCAATAGAGTATATGAAAATTCAGTCTGCTCAGATGATTGAAATCAGAGGACACGCGATCACTTTTAAGCCCTACAGTGAGCAATCAAGAGAAATTACCTACGCAGACTCAACTCTTGACTTTGTGGCGATCACCACATTCGGCAGCATTGTGCGGGGTATACTCATCAATACCTTTTTTGTGTCTGCGATCGTAATTATTGTAACAGCCATCCTCATCTCTGCTTGCATAGTAGCCATAGAAGGAAAATCAGGCCAATTGGGCCTACCAGGAAGAGTTGATGGCAGTTACTCTATGAGTCTTCCCTGGAATGACTTCCATAGACATATTAATGTGTTCAATCATCGTGGCTTTAGAAAATGGGGCGTAAGAATAGTGAATACCGAAAAAAAATAGACCAAAAAAAAATTAATTAGATGAAACATGCCAATAAAATACTGTCATCCGACAAAGTTGTAAAGATCAACAAAAACAGTCGATGCTTTAAATTCAAGGGGATTTTTCTTGACTTTCAAA
>JAYVRH010000306.1:0-1879 GCA_043776495.1 Cyclobacteriaceae bacterium | reverse complement strand
TGGAATTGATCGGAAGATTTTGTGGTATAACCACCGTCCTCCGAATAAAATCTTCCTGATCTACGAGTATCTTTGCCAAAGCCAATGTCTCCAATAATTCAGAACTTAGCTTTTTAGTAGAGACGAGTTGAACAGATGTTTTCATACGAGGGGTCGAAATGTTTTAATTATACGATCAACACCTTGTTGCCTGATTTGTTCAGCTGCTAATACTCCGGCATTCAGGGCCTGATCCAAACCAAGCGTCAACTCAACCTCAAATTTCTCCTTCGCATCAAGCGACATCACATTACCCCGGAACCTTAATTTTCCAGACTGCACCTGTGCGTGCGCTGCAATAGGAACAGCACAGCCACCATGAAGTTCCGCTAAGAAATCACGCTCCGCCTGAACGCACACATGTGAATGTGTATGATCTATAGAATCGCAAATGGCTCTTATGTGAGTATCACCTTGTCGGCACACCACAGCAATGGCTCCTTGTGCCGGAGACGGAAGCATCCAATCCAGTGAAATCACTTGATGTGATGAAACACAGAGTCGCTCCAATGCAGCCTGTGCAAAGATGGCTCCTTGCCAACCCGCCTGATCCAATTTCTTTAAACGCGTTTGAATGTTACCACGCAAATTCTCAATTGTGTGGTTGGAGTACCGGTTTAACCACTGCAGTTTCCTACGTAGGCTACTGGTGGCAATGGTATTGTTCTGACTAAAATCAAAAGCTTTGTTTCCGGCTGGCAACACGAGACAATCCAACGGTGAACCTCTTTCCAACACCGCAGGCAAGATTAGACCCTTCGCTAACTTGGTAGGAACATCCTTGCAGGAGTGAACCGCCACATCAATTTTGTTTTGCAGTAGGGCAGCGTCCAGTGATTTGGTAAAAATTCCCTGAATACCCATTTCGTAGAGAGGCGTTACCAGATCAAGGTCTCCATCAGAAGTAATCTCCACAATTTCAGTTTCAATACCAGCCTTGTTAATTCGATTTTGAACCTCTACTGCCTGATACAGAGCCAAGGCACTATCTCGGGTACCGATTCGAATCCGATTAGGCATGCTCATTTATCAAGAGCGATGAGATCGTTAATGGTTTGAATCACAGAGCATCCACGGTAACCCTCTGATTTTATCTGCTGAATCAAACCTGAAAAACTCTTTTCAATTTTATGGGTGGGATTGTCTCCATTGTAAATGATGCGTCCCATTTTTTCTTTATAGCTTAAAATCACACCCGTGCACTGAAATGTGTATTGCCACTCTGTCAGCCGAACGATAAAATCCTCTATTATCTGTTCCGCTTTAGGGATTTCCAGGTGACGCTGCTTCATTAGCTCGTTGTGGAAATGGGAAATCTCATCAACTGAATAATGTGTCAGCAAGGGAAGGTCTTTCAACTGAGGATCGATAACCTGTGGAACACTAAGATCCAAAAACAAACATGCACAGTTTTCGGGAAGGTCTTTCGTTCTAATTAAATAGTGATTAGACTCAGCTGTTGTTATTACGACATCAAACGTGTTCAATTTTGTTGTAAAGTTTTCAAAGGCAATAACTTCTGACTTCAGTTCACCAGCCAGTTGTTGGGCATGCGTCTGGGTGCGGTTCGTGAGGAAAAGTTTCGTATTCGGAAAATATTCTTTCAAGTTGCGGGCCATAGTCTGCCCCATCTCACCCGTACCTACAATTAAAACATTTTCAACCTTGTGTTTTTTCTGATAGGCGGTTATCAATTCACCGGTTGCGTAGCTCACCGAATATTTTCCCTGACTCAAATTCGTTTTTACTTTTATTTCTTTTGATACCTGAAAGGCGCATGATGTGATGCGATCGGTCAGGGTTTGCACCAACCCAAATTCACGCGACAACTGAACGGCTT
>JAYVRH010000305.1:0-1885 GCA_043776495.1 Cyclobacteriaceae bacterium | reverse complement strand
AACCCCAGCATTCGGAGTTCCTTAAAAACAGATTCACAAACATTTAATAATTCATTGGACGTTCGCATCGCCATGGCAACTGTGCGAACCCTTTCGAGGGCCGATTCGATCTTCGCTTCCCTCGTCTGGGCTTCTGCTTTTTGTAAATCGGAGAAGCGGGTGTAAATCATCCCGAAGACACCCGCAAACCGTTCCATGATCTGGCACTCCTCTTCACTCAGGGCCTGATAGGCAATCACATTGAGCATGCCTGCAGGAAAAAAGAAAGAATAGAAAAATTCTTTTGTATGGTAGGTCAACTGATTCTCCTGAGAGAGGTAGGTTGACATTGTTTGATAATACTTCTTCACCTCCTCACCGTCGAGTGTGGTGAGGGCATAGGGTTTATTCTTCTTTCGGGCGGGAATGGTATTCTCAAGGACGGGATGTATGTGCAAATTGACGTAGTCGAGTACTTTTATTTCTTCAAGCTTGTCAGAAAAGGTCGTCCAGAATTCCACGGCACCGTTGGCATCATCAAAGATTCCTACGCTGGTGCGAATGGCGTTGATTTTTAGTTCCTTCAACTGCTGAAGCAAAACAACAGACGTTTCTGATAGCTCAGAACTGCTGCGCATGGCCATCGTCCTGACCCTGACTTTTTCGAGTGCAGCTTCGATTTCAAGTTCACGCTTCTTGCCTTGCAGCTCGATGGTCTGAGCGGTGAGCTGTTTTTCCAGCTTTGCCGCTATTTCTTTCAGGCCCGAATCCTGTTGTTTTCCCATAGGTATCTAATGTAGATATTTGGCCCCGATCGACAAACTTATGGCCTGAGGGTAGCACTTGACGTAAAGAACGTCGATGGAAAAACGCAGAGCCAATAATTTTATGAAGCTAAGAACTGGCCGCGCCCCGCTCACCCTCCCGACCTGCAGGAACCGCACGCCGATCCCTTTCGATGAATGGCGTCGTGCAGGCCATCAGCTTATTTAGACTCTTTGCAACTTAAAATTTTTCAGAGATTCTATTCCGCCGTGAGCGGCTCAATGATATTTGAAATCTCTGTGATGGTGTTGGCAGGAAATCCACCCAGCCGAGCATGCTCTTTTATCAGTTCCGCACTGGGAGCAAGGTAGATGCAGTAGATTTTGTCGCCTGCGACATAGCTGTGAATCCACTGAATATCCGTACCTAACTGACACAGTACTTCCCTCGACTTTTGAGAGATGGCCTTTAATTTTTCTGAGGAAAGTTTTCCTACACCCGGTATTTGGCGCTCAATGATAAACTTTGGCATGTCTTCTGGATTTAGGTTTAGAATTATTGAAATAGATCCTGAACTTACTTGATGGACACCTTAATAGAATTTCCTTTGATAAGGGTTTGATACACCACGCAATATCGTTCTGTCAACTTTATCAATGTGTCTAGTTTGTCTTTCGGTTCGTTGGTCTGGATTTGAAAACGCAGGCGAATATCTTTAAAACCAACCGGAGCATTCTTGTCAACCGACAACGTTCCTCTGAAATCCAAATCACCTTCCACATGAACCGAAGCGTCTTGAAGGTTAAAGTCAATTGCCGTAGCCACCGCTTTCAATGTCACCCCGGCGCAGGCGGCCAATGCCTCCAGCAACATATCACCCGAGCAAACCGAGAGACCATCACCGCCGGTGGCAGGGTGAAGGCCGGCTTCTAAAAGCATTTTGCCTGTTTCAATCTTACACGTAATTCCCTCGCCAATTTTTGAAGTGGCCTTCAAAGTCACCAGAGCAGCCTCCGGACTTGTCCTGTATTTTGTTTTTAAAGGTTCCTGAACTTGCCTTAGCTGATTAGAATCCATTTTTTATTTGATTGACTGCGAATAAAAAACTAAGATAATGCTTTTCTGATCAGGCAACTAAATT
>JAYVRH010000304.1:0-1887 GCA_043776495.1 Cyclobacteriaceae bacterium | reverse complement strand
CTTCCTCTGCGGTGGCTGCCAATACAATGTTGATCTTTGGTTCAGGTTGTTCATAAAAATGCATAAAGGCCGCAATCAGAGAGACCAAAGGCCCACCCGCATCATTACTACCCAAGCCATACAGTTTCCCATCTATCATGGTGGAAGCAAAGGGGTCTTTTGTATAACCGGAGTTGGGTCTGACTGTATCGTGGTGTGAGTTGAGCAAGAGTGTCGGGTTTGCCGGATTAAAGAATTTGTTCTTTGCCCAAACGTTATTTCCTCTTCGTTCGACGGCGACAGCATGTTGAGTCAGGAAGTTCTCAATTATTGAAGCGGTCTTATCTTCTTCTTTGCTGAATGAGGGAGTGGCGATCAGTTTTTGAAGGAGATCGAGGGCCTCTGTATGGAGTTGCTGGATAGACATGATTTCTGAATGCTTATTACCGAATCAGCCCCCTGGGTTTACAGAGCAAGGATTCAGAACATTTCTGTATCAAAGTTTTATGAGTGTTCCTTCCGTTTCTTCTTTTGTGTTCTGATGTAAATCACCCGCCTGGCCAATCAATACCTCTTTAACTCCCGCATGGAGGGCAGAGAATGCATTTTCCAATTTGGGTAAGATGCCATCGGTAAAAATGCCATCGGCCAGGAATTGCTTGTAACTCGGTTCATCGAGTAATCGGATCACCGAATTTTCATCCTTCACATTTTTCAACACACCTTTCTGTTCGAAGCAGAAAACCAACCGCACGTCAAAATGCTTGCTTAGCGACATGGCCAGGACTGAGGCGATGGTATCAGCGTTGGTGTTGAGCATTCCACCTTGAGCATAGGTGAGGGGCGCGAATACCGGAATTACATTTTGCTTTAGCAGGAAATATAACAACGTCGAATTCACGCTATCGGATGTAATATCTCCCACAAAGCCGTAATCAATTTCTCCAACCGGTCGTCTAACTGCTTTAATCATGTTTCCATCGGCACCGGTCAAGCCCATGGCATTGCAGCCCAACTGTTGTAATTGAGCCACCATTTGCTTGTTGATCAGTCCACCATAGACCATCGTAACAAGGTCCAGGGTACGCTGATCTGTAATTCTTCTTCCCTTGACATAGTTTGATTTTATCCCAAGCTGTTCGCCGATTTTCGTGGCGATGTTCCCGCCTCCGTGAATAAGAATCTTGGGCGCCTGGATGGCTGCAAAATCTTTTAGAAAGTGATCCAATGCACTTGTGTTATCAAGTACGTTACCTCCAATTTTGATGATGTATAACTTGTTCATATTTCTGTTTACTTCTTTATAATTTCTGCAAGTACAGTTTGTGCTGCCCAAACCCGGTTGCCGGCTTGTGTCGTCACGAGACTGTTCGGCCCATCCAGAATCTCATCACTCAATTCCAGGTTTCTTCTTACTGGCAGGCAATGCATAATTTTCGCGTTGTTTGTCAGCTTTAGTTTTTCGTTTGTGAGCATCCATTTTGGATCTGTACAGCCAATCGTTCCATACTTGGTATAAGTACTCCAGTTTTTCACATAAACAAAGTCAGCGTTTTCAAGGGCGCTATCCTGATCGCGGGTGATCACTGCCCCTTTTGTAAACTGCTCATCCAGTTCATAGTTTTTTGGATGCGTAATCACAAAATCTGATGCTCCCCAGGCGTTAACCCATTGAGAGAAACTATTGGCCACGCATTGCGGGAGCACTTTCACATGAGGGGCCCAGGTGAGCACAATTTTTGGCCTTCTCTTTTCCTTGAACGACTCATGAATCGAAATGATATCTGTAAGACTTTGCAATGGGTGCAGTGTGGCACTTTCCAAACTCACGACTGGAATGCCCGAATATTTAATAAACTGTTGCAAGTACAATTCACGATAATCATCATCTTTATTTTTAAGGGATGG
>JAYVRH010000303.1:0-6056 GCA_043776495.1 Cyclobacteriaceae bacterium | reverse complement strand
TGCTCTTAATCCGAATTTTGGGGCCTGCCAGGTCCATGTATATTTTGCAATTCTTCCCTGTTTTGGCGATCGCTTTTTTCAGCACCATAATCATGTTCAACCAAACTTCTGCGTTATCGTGAGCACAATTGATCCGCGCAACCGACATCCCTTCATTTAGCATCTCTTCCACAAGCATGCGATCCAACATCAATTCCGTCGAAAATGTCACCATGATGTGGGGTCGATCCTGAATGGGAAATACTCCCAGCAATTGCTCCGCGTGGATCAAACGAAGTTTGGAGGCCTCGTCAAAATTGCATGATGAAATATTTGACTTTGGCACATTATGGTCAAGCCAACCCAAAACATTGAGTACCTGTATTTGGGTGTGGCTTTCCGAATTGGTTAATGATGATAACCCAATGTGATGCAAATATTCCTGGGCTTCACGGATTTCATTGCTTCGCAACACCAGGTAATGAATCAGGTTGGCGCCACTGAGTTTAAAACCATCATGAAGTTCGGCAATCAGATTTGAAAACTTTCGTTCTGCCTGTTGCATCTCATCTACAATGGCAGACAATTGATGCGACACCTTTTCCTGTGTAAGCTCTTCAAGCGATGTTTTTCGAGCGGCACCCATAACCATTTGTCGTTTAACTAATAACTTTTACCTCTAATTCGGCAGATTTGAATCACTAAAGCTTCATGTTTTAGCTGCTAATTGCAATGATTTAAATCATGTTTGATGGTAGACAGTTTTATGACCAATGGATGAAATTGTATACTGACTAATTTCAAACATTCACATGATCGATGTCATGAAGTAGAAATATGTTTTTTCTCACCTTGATGCATGCCTTCCAGACAGAAGTTGATCACTCGAAGGCACTCACTTAAATTCAAGGGTATATGAAAATCGAAATCAATGACCACCGAAAATTATTTGCAGTGAAGAGCGAATTCAATACGGCATTCCCGAATTTCAAAATTGAATTCTTTGAAAAACCCAGTAAGAGCGGAGGAGCCCCCTCAGAGAAAATAGTGAAACATGATAGCGCTACGCTGGGACAATGTCGATTGGCCCATAATAAAGGAACCCTTTCGCTGGCAACAGGGATGTCTGTGGGAGAACTTTCGCAGAACTTCAGAGATGTCTATGAGCTGTCCGTCCAGGTACTACAAAAAAATGGAATTGAATGGAAGGAAGCTGCAAATGCTGCCATTCTTTCTTAATGTGGATGGAGGCTTAGGTCAGGCCGTATATAAGATGTAGGAATCTAAATCTGGCATCATTTATTTATCTTTAAGCTTTTCAAGAACCATACAGCTTAAGCTTTTATAGCACCCCCATAAAATGAAAAAAGCATTTTCCATTGCCTTGCTGCAAGCATTTGTATTTTGTGCTACCGCCCAGGTGACGAGCACTTTTCCAGTTCAAACTTCGGTTCAGAATGGAGTCATCGAAGGTGTATATGAAGTCAAGACTGGACTTCAGATGTATTTTGGCATTCCCTATGCAAAGCCTCCGGTAGGAGAGCTTCGGTGGAAGGCTCCACAGCCCGTGAACAACTGGAATGGAGTTCTGGCTACCAAGGCATTCAGCCCCGGACCGGTGCAGGCCGCGGTATTTGGCGATATGATCATGAGAGGCAATGGCTTCAATGAAGATTGTCTTTACTTGAATGTTTGGACGCCTGCCAAACGAAACAGTAAAGGACTTCCGGTACTGGTCTATTTTTACGGAGGAGGTTTTGTCGCAGGTGACGCTTCAGAACCTCGTTACGATGGAGCTTCCATGGCAAGAAAAGGAATCGTGGTGCTGACCGTTAACTATCGGTTGAACATCTTTGGATTCTTCGCTCATCCTGAATTAAGCAAAGAATCTCCCTACAATGCATCTGGAAACTATGGACTACTGGACCAGAGTGCTGCTCTAAAATGGGTTCAGAAGAACATTTCCGCATTTGGCGGTGATCCAAAAAGAGTCACCATTGCAGGTGAGTCTGCCGGTTCCATATCGGTAAGCGCACAAATGGCTTCTCCTCTTTCAAGGGATCTCATCGCCGGTGCGATCGGAGAGAGTGGTGCTGCCATTAATCCAACCCTGTATCCTGTTCCACTCGCAGAAGCCGAAAAGACAGGTCTTGAATTTGCGAAGAATGCCGGTCTTACATCGTTGGAACAGCTACGGGCGCTCAGTACCCGTGAACTTTATGAAGTTTATCTCGAATCGAAACAATCCCGTTTTCCAACTGTGATTGATGGATATTTCTACCCGAAAGATGTTCCCTCAATTTTTAAAGCAAAGGAACAAGCTCAGGTGCCTCTCTTGCTGGGCTGGAACTCGGCTGAAATCCCAGGCATGGCTTTCATGCAGGGCGTACCTTACACAGAAGAAAACTATGTTAAAAAGGTAAAAGAAGTTTATCCGAAGGACTATGAGGAAGCACTTAAACTATACCCTCATGCAACACCCAAAGAAATTGAATGGTCTGCAACCGCCCTGGCTTCAGACAGGTTTATTGCCTATAGTACATGGAAATGGTTTGATCTTCACCGCAAGAACAGCAGTCAAAAAGTTTACAGGTATTTGTACAGCAAACTAAGGCCACCCAAAGCGGATCAAAATGCTGGTGGAGCACCTGCCGCGGCCGGGACAAAAATGCCTGACCCGATTGGTGCGCCGCATGCATGCGAAATTGAATATTGTATGGGTAATCTCAGACTTATAAAAGAATTTGCCTGGACCAAAGATGATTACACTGTCTCTGAAACCATGCAGAGTTTTTTCGCCAATTTTATTATTGGCGGCAATCCCAATGGTACCAATCTTCCTGAATGGCAGGCCGCGGAAGGCTCGGATCCAACACCGCCAGTGATGGTGATCGATGTACAATCGAGGACTACCAGGGCAGAGCATGATGAACGCTATCTATTCCTCGACAAAACCTATAAGAATGACAAAGTTCAATAGGGGTAGCATCTAACTCTCTGCCTGGATACCTTGGCAGTGGCGGGACAATAGAAATACAGGCTGTGGTGTCGGGCCTTTGAATGCCGGACCACGGGATCATATTTAAATTAGAATTATTTGGGTAAGTCGGGGAACGATGGGATGTAAATGATCCGCTCGACTATTCTAAATTGCCCCGCTTACCTTAATTTATTTGCTAAATTTGATCGAACCTCAGCAGAAGTGAAAACCAATAAGATCCGTGCAAAAATTGCAGAGGCAATTGCCATTGAGCAAAATACTCACATGCTGGCGAATTCGTTGGCCAAAGTAGCCGCCTTGCGCACTGGAATCGTATTGTCAACAAGGCAAAGAGAGGATGGCGTAGCTTTCATTAAGGCCTATGTGGAATACGTGCCGATGCTCCTCGACCAACTTGAGGCTGAGAGTAAAAAACTCAAGATCGAAAACAGTATTAACCCACTGATAATTCAGGTCGAGTATTACTTCTTTTTGGAGGAAGATGCCATCCCGGACAGGCTCGGCTTGCTGGGCCTTATGGATGATGGTTACATCGCTAACAATGTCATTCAAAAGCTTTCAGAGCAATATCAGTTGAGTGGAAGTGGGGCGTTGGTCACCCATCACATTGCAGCATTCAATCCAATCATGCATAATCTGATTGGTGAGCCTCAGGCAAGCATACTCGATGGATATGTTAAAGAAATTTTGAATGGTCAGGAAATCAGGGTCTTGCTAGAACAGCTACAGACTATTGCTGATAAAGTGCCATCATTCACCATGGAACACTATAACCATCCCATTTGGGAAAACGCCACCACAGATGAAATCGTGAACGCCCGCATCGGGAGCCTGGGGTTTGCTTAATTGATTCTCAGAGTAATCGCCGAAGTCACAACTCATCCATGGATCTCATGGTGATGTCTCTGTGCTGCTTTAGAAGTCTATCCTGCAAGCCATCCTCATTTGTATAACCAGTAATCTTTATCATGCCTTTACTTGACAGCTTGTTGCTTACAGGTGGCGTCATGCAACTCACATTCATTCCAGCTTTTTGCATGGCATGTACGCTATTTGTGAAATGATTGCTGTTTGTTGTCTGTCCACAATTCTCAAACGTCATCTTCTTGTCGTCTCTGATAATCTGCCAGCAACTTGTATTCATAGACCTGTATTGGGAAGATTTCCTTCGTGCAAATGTACAACAAGCATATTGCAGATCAGACTTGGCTATATCCTTCTTGCAGAGCCCGGCATGTGATTAGCTTATGTTGAGGATATAATGGCTCCAGGCTTCTAAGGCCTCCGGCATACTTTTCCTGCCAAAGCCTATTCTTGCGTGGCCAGAATCAAAGTCGAACATTTCGGATGGTAATAACATGATACCGGTTTCATTGACTAGCCTATCGCAGTAAGCCAAAGTACTTTCCTTCAGGTTCAGCTTTATGAATGCGGTTGATCCGGCTACAGGTCGGGAAAAATCAATCAGATTATGGTGGTTCCTCACGAACGTTGAGAACAATTCAATATTTCTCTTAATCTTCTCCACATTGGGGGTGATGAATTGATTCTTATGGGTGAGCGCAATGATGGATAAGATCTCACTCATGGCATTATTACAAATGGTGAGATAGTCTTTGTAATCCAACATGTCTTGCAACAGCTTTCGATTCTTCGTCGCTACCCAACCTATTCGAAGGCCAGCCAAACCAAATGACTTCGCCATTCCCCAAAGGCTAATTGCATTTTCATACAAATCGCACATCGCCGGAATGTTATTGCCAGAATCATGCACCAGTTCAAAATACATTTCATCGGAAAAAATCAGTAAATTATTCTTTCGTGCCAGGGCTACGATTTCATTCAGCTCCGCTTTTGTGGGTATGAACCCGGTGGGGTTGTGCGGAAAATTCAGAATGAGGGCCTTTGTTTTATTGGTCATCAGGGCCCTTAAGTCGTCTGTGGCATAATGCCAATTGCTGGTATCGGGCTTCCAATAACTGATGTCGCACCCAACACTCTCTGCAACCTGATACAATGATTGGTACATCGGCGACATGCAGATCACGTGATCGCCCTTGTCGAGCGCCACGTTCATAAAGATGAAATTTGCTTCGCCCGGAGAAAGGACCAGCACTTCTTCCGCACCAATGGTTTTATAATGACAGGCAATAGACTCTCTGAGCAAGGGAAGGCCCTTAGATTCTGTATAACCTAGCTTAAGACCATTCCACAATTCCAATTGTGAGGCATCAGCACAGCCTAGAACATAATCCAATGGAAGGCCATCGCAATCTGAACTTGATAGAAGATATTTTGAAGAAAATTCGTGCTTGGCAAAATATTGCTCCAGCTTAAAGGGCTTGATTTTCATATCGAACAAGGTCAAAATAATTTTAAGTCAAAGCAACAAACGGCCTGGGTGGTTATTGGATTAGATGCCGTCTTAAAGAAACTTTCATAGTGTCTCCTAAACTTGGAACAAATCGCAGGTGATAAACCCATATTGACTATTTTTGGGCGCATTAATCTATCCAACCATGGCAAAGAAAGAAAAAGGCCTTCCAAGTGTTGCATACTTCTGTATGGAGTACGCCCTTCAGTCAGATGTTAAGTTGTATGCCGGTGGCCTGGGCATCCTGGCTGGCGATTACCTTAAGGGTGCAAAGGATCATGGATACCCGATGGTCGGCATCGGCATCAAGTGGAAACAAGGATACACAGACCAGCGCATAGCGGCAGGGGATAAAGTCATTGATACTTTTCCGATATACAATTACTCTTTCCTCAAAGACACGGGCGTCATGGTCACAGTGAAGATCCGCCAACGAAATGTAAAGTGCAAAGTGTGGCTGGATGATACCCACGGTACCGTTCCGCTATATCTACTCGATACCGATGTTCCTGGTAACGAGGACGGCTGGATCACGGGTCAGCTATACGGTTGGTTTGGCGAAGAGCGGGTTGCACAGGAGATGGTGCTGGGGATTGGTGGTGTTCGTGCGCTTCGTGCACTCGGAATCAAGGCGGATGTTTATCACTTCAATGAGGGCCATGCTCTGTTTGCTGGCTTTGAGCTGGTGAGGGAAAAAGTGAA
>JAYVRH010000302.1:0-6057 GCA_043776495.1 Cyclobacteriaceae bacterium | reverse complement strand
CAAAAAAAGGCGTGATGAAAATTAAGTTTTTTGAAGCAGATGCTCCGAATACGGTGAAAAATTTCACAGACCTGGCCTCGAAGGGCTTTTATAATGGCCTCATTTTCCATCGGGTTATTCCAAACTTCATGATCCAGGGAGGTTGCCCCGATGGTGTCGGAAGCGGGGGTCCCGGATACAAAATCGACTGTGAACTCATGGGCGGCAACCAATATCACGATCGGGGTGTCCTATCCATGGCACATGCTGGCCGGAATACCGGTGGCTCACAATTTTTTATTTGTCACAGCCGGGAGAACACAAAACACCTTGATCGCAACCATACAGTTTTTGGTAAAGTTTATGAAGGGCTGGATATAATAGACAAAATCAAACAAGGAGATGTGATGGAGAAAGTAGTAATAATAGATTCTAAGGATTGACATTCTGGAGAAGTGAAGGGGTCACTACGTACACAAAGCAGCACAACGATCACAAAGTGAAACATACCAAAATTACGTCGTAGCCTTGGTGCTTAATGATCTTTGTATTCTCTAATTTCATATTGAAAATAACATCAGCAAATTTTAACTGAAAAAATATGGCGGACACTCACCTGCTCAAAACAAATCCCAATCTAAATATCTTCCTTCCTATCATTTACATGGTATGGGAAGATACCGTACTCACACCCAGTGAAATCAAAACAATTAGAGATATTATTGACCGCCAGCAGTGGCTAAAGGAGGATGAAAGAAAGTTTTTGTATGAGCAACTCAATCCCGCCACTCCCCCATCGCCCGATCAATTCAAGGGCTGGCTCGAGGAAATCAGAATGGCAGCGGATCAGATTTCGAATGACAAAAATGTGCGTCTTGTCGACATTGGCATACGACTCGCACAATTGCGTGGAGATGGCTCTTTGAATCCCTCGCTCGAATCTGCGAAGCTTTCAATGGCCAATGTGGAGGAGACATTGGGTCTTATTGGTGGCGAGGCAATCTATTCTTTCTTTCCAGAGCGTCGTAAGACCATCACCCAACAGCGCGCCACACAGCAGACCTTTGATATCGACACGCTTGCAAAATTGCTGGATGGCGAAGAAGCAGATATCATCAGAAAGGTAAAGGCTATTATTTCTGATCCTGAATTCAAATATGTTGATCCAGATAATCTCTCCGCCTACCGTGAAAAGGTACTGCAATGGTGCCGTCACCTTGCTACACAGGGATATGGGGCCATTGCCTATCCGAAAGAATTCGGTGGTCAAGGGGATATGGCAAGTTATTTTGCCATTATGGAAGCATTGAGCTATCATGACCTAAGCCTCGTCATCAAATTTGGAGTACAGTTCGGATTGTTTGGAATGAGTGTTTATCTGCTCGGAACAGAGAAGCACCATAAGAAATATCTGAAAGCCATCGGGAGGCTGGAACTGCCAGGCTGTTTTGCCATGACTGAAACTGGTCACGGTTCAAATGTGCGTGGCCTAGAAACCACCGCAACATACGATCACAAGACAAGAAACTTTATCGTAAACACGCCCAATGAAAGCGCTAAGAAGGAATACATTGGCAACGCTGCAGTTCATGGCCAGATGGCAACCACATTTGCCAAATTGATTTTGGATGGGAAAGATTATGGAGTAAGCGCTTTCCTGGTGCCTTTGAGAAATAAAAATGGAACGGCAATTTCCGGTGTCACCATTGAAGACTGCGGACGGAAGATGGGACTAAACGGTGTTGATAATGGAAAAATTCACTTCGACAATGTTGCAATCCCTTATGAAAACCTGTTGGATCGCTTTGCAAGTGTGACCACCGATGGAAAGTTTGATAGTCCAATCGCGAGCGACAATCGCAGATTTTTTACAATGCTCGGCACATTGGTGGGAGGAAGAATTGGAATACCGCGTTCAGGTCTTAGTGCTTCAAAATCAGGACTAACCATTGCGATTCGTTATAGTGATCAGCGCAAACAATTTGGTCCGGAAGGTGCAAGCGAAGTGCCGATATTGAATTACAGAACCTATCAAAGGAGGCTGATGCCATTACTGGCAAATGCCTATGCCCTTCACTTTTCACTTCGCTACCTCACCAATCGGTTCATCAAGCGAACTGAAGCTGAAATGCAGGAAATCGAAGCGCTTGCTGCAGGACTGAAGTCTTTCGCCACCTGGAATGCAACGGCCACTTTACAGGAATGCCGCGAGTGCTGTGGTGGAAAAGGCTACCTGTCGGAAAATAGAATCGACCGATTAAAAAATGACGCTGAGATTTACACCACTTTTGAAGGTGACAACACGGTGCTGATGCAACTGGTTGCCAAGAGCAGGCTGACGGAGTTCAAACAGGAATTTGGACATATGGGACTTTTCGGAATCCTGAATTATGTAGCAGACCAGGCGTCTACCTCTATCACGGAAATGAACCCGTTTACAACCCGGAACACGGATGATGAACACCTGCTGGATTTTGAATTTCATCTCAATGCTTTCAAATACCGTGAACGTGACATTCTCACTTCATCTGCCAGGCGCCTGAAAAAACACATCAGCGGTGGAATGGATTCGTTTGATGCATTTAATGTAAGTCAACATCATCTTGTACAAGTTGCGTTTGCACACGTTGAACGTGTGATTCTGGAACAATTTATCCTTCAGGTAAACCAAACAAAAGATGCCGGTTGCAAGTCGGTATTAAAGAAGCTTTGTCAATTATTTGCGCTTTCACAGATGGAAAAGAATAAAGGATGGTATCTGGAAAGCGGGTACCTGGAAGGAGTGAAAACGAAAGCGATTCGCAAGATGGTGAACCATCTTTGCTGGGACATCCGTCAGGAGGCAGTTCCATTGGTGGATGCCTTCAAAATTCCGGAAAGCTGCTTGTCTGCTCCAATCGCGGCAAGACTAAAAAAGTGAATTAGCGGCTCAACGAACGATTTAATTCCAACATACAATTCAAATTTCCATTCGTCGCTCCTGATAAATCATTTTCATTTTGTCGAATCAAAAGAAACCGGGGCTAACCTGATCAATAGTCGGAGTATTCTGTTGGTCGAAGAAAATAGATGGTATTCTTGGAAACATTATGCTGATACTCTTCCATTGCTGAAAGTTGCTTCCATTGGGGCGCCTCCCGGAAGGCCTTCCAATGTTCTTCCCTTGATGGGCGATTTGCGAAAGTTGTCATGTACATGAGGTTTGGCATTTGACCTCCAATGACCACCTGAGCATAAAACACTGCGTTGAATCCAAGCTGCTTGAAGAGACCAACCTCATCTCCTTTATTGAACATTTGGACCTTGTTCTTATGGATTTTTTCCGAAGCGCTTTCATAACTTCTAAGTTCATACAATCTTTCTGACCGGGGAGTAGTCAAAGCAGACGGTTCCATCTTTGGCATACCCGTGAAGGCCTTGAGTAAAATGGACTCAATCCTTTCATAAGGTGGCAAGGTGTAGACTGCATCGATGTAGTCTTTTCCATTTGTAGCATACTGCTTGTCCGCTGCGAGGAGTTCAGGTGAGTTTAAGAATTGCTCCATAGTACTGTAAGGGACCAGGACATAAATCCGTTTGCCTGATGTGGTATCAGTTTCTTCTGGCTTAAACACACCAATATTCTTGATCCCAGCCTGGTGCAAGGCAGGTAGATAAGCATTTTTCAGATAAGCATCTACCCGATCACCCTGCTCTCTGGTTTTTAGCTTATAGATCTTTAGCTCATAGAACTCCTGCTTATTCTTTTGAGCCATCGCCACGGGTGAAAGAATTAAAAACATGATCGCGAATAAAAACATGCGGGTGAGAAGTTGTGTGTTCATGCAAAACGATTAAGTGTAAATGAATATTTATATTTTGGTGGCATGGCGAGCGAGCAGTTTCCATTGGCCCTTTTGCTTTTGCCAAATCAGCAATACGCTAAGATTGAGTGTCCCAGGCTTTTCTATTGTTCCGGTCTCCCCAAACAGTTTATGCCTTACCATGGCAGTGTTATCAACAATCTTAACTGTTTGCTCTGTCAAACTGATCGACCTGAAATTAGAACCTCCACTTACGCTTCCCAGGAAAGATGCCTTATCCTCTATCTTTCCACTCGAGTGACCATAGCTAAGGTCTTCGGCGGTCAGGTTTTCCAACGAAGCCTTGTCTCCGGAAATCATCGCAAGCCTGAGGGCCTCTACGCGGGCAGTGACTTCTTTATCATCGGCGGACTGTGCGAAAATGTTCACGGTCAAAAGGAAGCATACAATAAGGGAAATGGGTGTCTTTATCATAATAATGGCCTTAAGTTTTTCAAATGGTTATAGAATAACGGGCAGAAACTACAAATCAACTTAAATATATAAATCTTTATTGTTCTAAGGGTTGGAAGGACAAAATTATTGACTTTATTACGCTGATCCTAAACTCTCCCAATTTTCCGAATCTCCTTATAATAAAATTTCTCCTTCGTAATCAGTCCTTCGCTCCATTGCTGAATTGAAATCTCCGTTAATTTCAAAGTAGTTCCAGTGTGAGAAATAAATAGGTATTCCCATTCGCTAAATACGATACCTTTCACTTCATCCACAGCCTGATTCAATAACTTCGCAGCAACAGACCGGGTCTTCTTTAACATGGTCCTTTCGTGGTCAATGCAAGTATCTTTACCCTTTCTTGGCTCATCTTCATTCTCCTGCATGGTAATTGATTCAGCATAATATTGTTCCATGGCTTTCACAGTTTCGCCATTGATTACAAGTTGGCTGAATGCTTTGACTTTTTCTGCTAGGTCCATTATATTTTTTCCAAGGTACTACTTTACTTTTTCTTCAATTCTCCAATCTCCAATCTCCAATTTTGTGGGTATTGGTTCGTCTCCCATGCACCTTCATACAAGAAACAGTTGCTTCTTTCATCCTATCTCCCCATCTTCCACCTCCGATCACCCCAACGAGGCTTCTCTATTGTCAAGGCATGAAAAATCTAATTTGTAGTTCGCCAGGTCATCTGGAATACGGAGAAGCTGACAAGCCGGACGTTAAAAAAGACCATGCTCTCTTAAAAATCAAACGCATCGGCATTTGTGGTACTGACCTCCATGCATTCGAAGGCACTCAGCCATTTTTTACTTATCCGAGAATCTTAGGACACGAACTTGCCGCTGAATTTGTAGCCGCCGACGGAGATACTGACTTCAAGCCAGGAGAAATTGTCACAATCATCCCCTATTTCTACTGCGGAGTTTGTGTTGCATGTCGTGCTGGAAAAACTAACTGTTGTGTCAACATCAAGGTTTTTGGAGTGCATATGGATGGAGGAATGACGGAATATGTATCGGTGCCATCCTACTCCCTTGTTCATGGTAACGGACTGAGTTTAGAATCGCTTGCACTCATTGAACCGCTGGCAATCGGTGCTCATGCGATAAGAAGATGCGCCGTGAGGCCGGGAGAATTTGTGCTTGTAGTTGGTGCTGGTCCAATTGGACTGGGTACCATGGAGTTTGCACGCATTGCCGGGGGCCAAGT
Source organism: Cyclobacteriaceae bacterium (assembly GCA_043776495.1). Classification (GTDB taxonomy): domain Bacteria; phylum Bacteroidota; class Bacteroidia; order Cytophagales; family Cyclobacteriaceae; genus ELB16-189. Next base: position 565 of record JAYVRH010000302.1, on the reverse strand, counting down.
GATCGCCATGGACATCAATGAAGCCCGGCTTTCATTCTGCAAAGCAAAACTAAAGGTTGATTACACCATCCACGCAAGCTCTTCAACTATGGTCGAGCAATTGAAAGAGATCACAAATGGAGATATGCCCACGGTGGTGATCGACGCCACAGGAAGTCTGAAAGCCATCAACAATGCGTTTCAATTTATGGCCCACACCGCCCGGTATGTGCTTGTAGGATTGCAAAAGGGAGACATCAGCTTTAATCATCCGGAATTTCACAAACGTGAAGCTACCCTGATGAGCAGCCGTAATGCCACGCGGGAGGATTTCGATAACGTCATAGCTGCAATAAAAAAAGGTTGGATAAATCCTGCCACCTATATTACGCACCGCGTAAGTTTTAATGATGTGAAGAAAGACTTTGCGGGCTGGCTTAATCCAGTCAACGGAGTTATAAAAGCAATGGTAACAATAGAGTAGACTTCAGCCTTATTCCGCTTGAATTCAAGCTTGCATACTAACTGGACTTATCAAACCATTAAATCTTTGCATTCTTCTTAGCGTTCTTTGCGCCTTTGCGTG
>JAYVRH010000301.1:0-1893 GCA_043776495.1 Cyclobacteriaceae bacterium | reverse complement strand
TTTCGTAAAGCCTTTCACGTCGTCACCGGTCCAGCCGAGGTTCATTTCTCCATACTTTCCAAATTTGGCTGACATCAGATCGTAGACCGACTCGATTCCATTGATCTGAAAGCGATGGGGGTATAAGCTGATGGAAACTTCACCCGTCACATGTTCTTGTGTGCTGGTGAGAAAAGATTCAATATTGCGCATCACCGGGTCAAGGTACTGGCCTTCGTGAAGCCAGTTGCCATAGAACTGCGCAAGTTGATCCTTCCAGCTTAGCTGCCATTTGGTAAGCACATGCTTCTCAAGCGCATGGTGGGCCTTTATAATGAGGATGGGTGCTGCGGCTTCAAAACCTACACGCCCTTTTATACCAATGATCGTGTCGCCTACATGGATGTCTCTTCCAATTCCGAAAGGTCCCGCGACACTTTGTAGGTGCTGGATTGCTTCTGCCGGATGACTAAATCGCTGTCCATTCACAGACAGCAACTCGCCTTTTTCAAATCCCAATGTCACATTTTCGTTACCTGTCTTGGTAACAGGAGTGGGCCAGGACTCTTCCGGCAACATCCCCATGGAATTAAGTGTCTCTTTTCCGCCCACAGAAGTGCCCCAAAGTCCTTTATTAATAGAGTACTTGGCTTTCTCAAAATTGTACACGACGCCTTTTGACTTCAGGTAATCGATTTCAGCCTCACGGCTGAGTTTCTTATCACGGATTGGCGTGATGATCTCCAGGCCAGGGGCAAGAATTTGAAACACCATGTCAAAACGAACCTGATCGTTGCCGGCTCCTGTGCTGCCGTGGGCAACTGCATCCGCCTGTATGGCGACGGCATAATCTGCCACAGCAAGTGCTTGTGATATACGCTCAGCGCTCACGCTCAGAGGGTAGGTTCCGTTCTTTAGTACGTTGCCGAAAACGAGGTACTTGATGACTTTACCGTAATAATTTTGGGTTTCTTCCACGGTATTATGCGAGGCAACCCCAAGGCCCAGAGCACGTTTTTCAATTTCTTCCAGTTCAGCAGGTGAAAAGCCGCCCGTATTGACGGTGAGTGTATGAACTTCATAACCCAGATCTTTCGTCAAGTAGATTGCGCAGTAGGAAGTATCAAGTCCACCGCTAAAGGCCAAAACGACTTTCTTTTTCATAATCTCGCCCACCCATTCTCAATGAAGTTGGGTGTTTTAATTAGTTATTAATATTATTGGTTAACCTTTCGAAGGGCTTACCAAAAAAACAGGAAGCTGAGGATTGAATTCTTTTTCTCTTCCCCTTCACCCTCTTTCTTGCGCCAGCCTTTCAGAATTACAAATTGTTTGAACCTCATGAAGCGTTCGAAGAGTTTAAAGTTTTCAGAAAACTGACGCCTTCGTTGATATGGAACGGGTTCTCTGGACGTGGCGGTTTGCAGGTCTGCTTTGGCCTTCGCCTCTGCTGCCTTTTCTGCGGGATCGTATAGCATGGCAGTGCACATGCAGTTTTTACGCTCCTTGCTTATGAGGATATCATAGTTGACACAACTCTTGCAGCCAGACCAGAACTTATCGTCGCTGGTAAGTTCTGAATAGGTTACTGGCTCATAACCCAGGTCAGAGTTAATTTTCATCACCGCAAGACCCGTGGTCAGGCCGAAGATTTTAGCATCTGGATATTTCTTACGCGAAAGCGCAAACACCTTTTGCTTAATTTGTTTTGCCACGCCCGATTTGCGGAAGGCAGGTGCCACGATCAGGCCGGAGTTGGCAACATATTTTTCATCCTCCCAGGCTTCAATGTAGCAAAAGCCAACCCATGCCCCCTCTGGGGTAACAGCAATGACGGCTTTACCTTCTTCCATTTTTCCCTGAATGTAATCAGGGGAGCGTTTGGCGATTCCTGTGCCGCGGGCTTTGGCCGAT
>JAYVRH010000300.1:0-1897 GCA_043776495.1 Cyclobacteriaceae bacterium | reverse complement strand
ATCTACATTGACAGTCTTATCATGCCACGGGCAATTGCGCTGGTGCCAGGCGGTGCGCTCATTGTTGAAAACCAATCTTTATGGCTTACGCAGGATCTCGATGGCGATCTTAAAGCTGACACAAAGGATTTGATTGATTCTACCTATGCCGGTAGTTCAAGTCCCGAACATTCAGGCAATGGATTATGGCGAAACGTGGACAATTGGTACTACAATGCGAAATCCAGATTTCGCTATCATTTGATCAATGGATCATGGAAGCGGGATAGTACAGAATCTCGTGGCCAATGGGGAATCTGCAACGATGATGAAGGGCGGCTGATCTATAATTACAACTGGTCACAACTTCATGCTGACCTTGTGCCACCCAATTACCTTTCAGGAAACAAGCATCACACAGCCACTACTGGTATAGACCATGGTCTCACGCTTGATCGGCGAGTTTATCCCATTCGACCTAATCCTGCTGTCAATCGCGGTTATGTTCCTGGTACTCTGGATATTGAAGGTCGTTTGCAAGAATTCACTGCAGCATGTTCTCCTTTTTTTTATCGCGGCACAGCACTTCCAAAAGAATACTACGGAAACGTTTTTGTCTGTGAGCCCGCAGGCAATCTGATCAAACGAAACGTGGTTGAAGAATCGGGTCTTCTCCTCATGGCGCATGACCCAAATCCTGGAACAGAATTTCTTGCATCCACAGACGAAAGGTTCAGACCGGTTTATCTCGCCTCCGGACCCGATGGCGCACTATATCTAGCCGATATGTACAGAGGTGTGATTCAATATAGCGCTTATGTCACACCTTATTTGCGTGAGCAAAGTCTGAACAGAGACCTCATTCAGCCTATAAACCTTGGACGTATCTGGCGAATAGTACCTAAAAATTGGAAAAGTCAGAAGCAAGAAATGCTGTCCGACGCATCCTCAGAAAAATTGGTTGACAATCTGTCAAGCGCTAATGGATGGCACAGGGATATGGCCCAGCGGTTACTCGTCGAGAGTGGGGATAAGAGCCTTGCTAAGCCTTTAACTGCATTGGCCCTTGGCGGGAAGAACGAGTTGGGCAGGTTCCATGCGCTTTGGGCCCTTGAAGGGTTGAAATTGCTTGAGACTGATATACTTTTTCAGCTACTCAAAGATGAAAGTTCCTTAATAAGGACAACAGCCATCCGTCTTCTAGAACCTTACGCTGAGGGAAATAAATCCATTCAAGTTAAGCTTGAACAGAACCTTTTAAACTTATGGAAAAAAGCTTCTATAAAAGAAATACTTCAAGCGGCACTTACTGCAAGAGTGCTTGGTGAGAATGCATCTCTTGAATTATTATCCAACATTATTGAACGGTATGATACCTCCGCCTTGATCCGTGATGCCGCTCTCAGTAGCCTTCAGGACCGGGAGTTTGCTTTATTGCGAAAGCTGTGGATATCTCCCTCCTGGCAAATAGGTAAACCAGCACGCGAAATTTTTATGGAAATGCTGACAACTTCCATTATGCGTAAAAGGGATCCAGCCGAAATACGTTCGATATTGTCAATGCTTGATGATGGCGACCTAAACAAAGGATGGAAAGAAAAAGCCGTGTTATCAGGAATTTCCGTTCAAGGAAAAAATGCTGCTGTGAAGCCCATCCTCCTACGATCTGCCCCACGAATTCTGTCAGCGCCTGATGCCCAGCATGGGAACACTCAGCTTGACATACTTTACAGCATTTTTGAATGGCCTGGTCATGTTATTGATGTGAACAAAGCAACTAAACAAAACGTCCTGAACGAAAATGAGCAAAAGCAGTTTGTCCTGGGTAGGCAACATTATCTTACAGCATGTGCTGCATGCCACGGCAGCGATGGTGCAGGGTTAGCTCGATTTGCTCCTCCTCTGGTAGGTTCTGATT
>JAYVRH010000299.1:0-1897 GCA_043776495.1 Cyclobacteriaceae bacterium | reverse complement strand
TTAATGGATCACACAACATCTCACCCCGCACCGTCGGCGATCTTCAGTTTTCAAATCCTGTAGGCCCGGGATGGGCCAATCCGATCAATGGTTCATTTGTAGATGACCGGTTTATGGCAAAGGACAAAAGAAGGTTTGGTCCTTTGGCCCGGCAATGGGCCCAATACAAAGGTCTTTATCAACATCATGGTAAGACGATCATCTCTTACACGGTTGGCAGCGCTCCCATTCTTGAAATGTTCGGTCTTGAAGAAGTAAAAGAAGGACCACCTGTTTTTTCAAGAACGCTCAACATTGGCCCATCCAAAACTCTATTGAAGATGCGCGTGGCCCCATCTGCAATCTCAGTTGCTTTGGTCGGTGAAGGAGCCTACTTAAAGAAAACAGATGGGTTCTTTGTGCTGGAAGTTCCAAATTCAAAAGCAGTTAATATCAAGCTCTTGATGTCGAAAGCAACTCAGGAATCCGTTGATCGGCTCGCGTCGATCGCAGCCAAAGCTGAAATTCTGGTAAACTATACAAAAGGTGGATCCGCAATGTATCCAAAAAAAATAAGTACGCTGATCCATAAAGGCGATCAGGAAGGTGCATTTCAGGTTGATGTCCTATCCCCTCCCTTTAACAGTCCCTGGAAAAATCAATTGCGATTGAGTGGAATTGATTTTATGTCGGATAAAACTAAGGCGGTGATCTGTTCAACAGATGGAGACGTATGGCTCGTCGAAGGCATCACTCAGCCTTCAGGAACGCTCTCATGGAAGCGGATTGCCTCCGGATTGTTTCAACCCCTTGGAATCAAAGTGCTGAACGAACAAATATTCGTTACCTGTCGGGATCAGTTGGTTAGACTGAAGGACCTGAATGGAGATGGCGAAACGGATTTCTATGAAAGTTTTAACAGCGACCATCAGGTTACGAATCACTTTCATGAATTTGCCATGGGACTGCAAACGGACGCCGAAGGAAATTTCTTTTATGCAAAGAGCGCAAGACATGCAAGACGCGCGCTTGTGCCACAGCATGGCACCTTGCTAAAAGTTAGCAAGGATGGGACTTCAACAGAAATTATTGCCACCGGTTTCAGAGCAGCCAATGGGGTATGCATCAACCCAGATGGGTCTTTTATTGTAACGGATCAGGAAGGACATTGGAATCCTATGAACCGGATTAACTGGGTAACCAAAGGCAAGTTTTACGGAAATATGTTTGGGTACAATCCTCCGGCCGATAGTTCGAACAGTGGAATGGAGCAACCTGCCGTTTGGGTTGAAAGAAGTCATGACCAGTCTCCCTCTGAACTTCTCTGGGTGGACAGCAAAAGTTGGGGACCCCTCAATGGCAGCCTCCTGGATTTGTCGTATGGCTATGGAAAAGTTCTGAATGTGATGTACGAGAAAGTGGGGGCACAAATGCAGGGGGGGATTGTTGACCTGCCGCTTCCTCGATTACCGACTGGCATCATGCGAGGCCGGTTTAATCCTACAGATGGAAATCTTTATACGTGTGGCCTCTCGGCGTGGGGATCAACGCAAGCCGACCTGGGAGGGCTCTATCGAATTCGGTACAAAGAAAATAATCAGATCATTCCAACCGGGCTGCACGCTAAGAAACGTGGAATGGAAATCACTTTCTCTAATGAGTTTGATGCTGAAAGCGCCAAGCGTGTGTCCAATTATAAAGTGGAGACCTGGGACCTGGAAAGATCCCGGTCATACGGGTCAAAGCATTACAACACCAAAACACTTTTGGTCGACAAAGTGGAAGTAAGCGAAGACGGAAAAAGTGTGCTGCTTATCATTCCGGAAATAAAACCAACATGGGTGATGGAAATAACCTATGAGCTAACCGATGGCAATGGAAAAAAAGTGACTGGTCTGATACAAAATACAATTCACCA
>JAYVRH010000298.1:0-1901 GCA_043776495.1 Cyclobacteriaceae bacterium | reverse complement strand
GGAGGGATTGCCAATTTCCACCCGGACGGTAATGATCTGACTGCCTGCCCGATACTCGGGACTAAGAAAAATTACTTTGCCCTTTACTCTGGTGTTCTCCAATCCGGGAACAACAACATCCACGATATCTCCTTTCTTTATGAACGCAATTTCTTGCGGATACAGTTCGGCTTCGACCCAAATCTTATCCAATCGTTCGATTCGATAGAGCGGACTTCCTTCTGAGACATACTGACCTTCGGATGCATCCACGCGCACCACAATGCCGGAAGCAGGAGCTAGAAATGATATTCTGGAATCTGTCCTGGCGGTTTTGCTTAGCTCCGCAATCTGTGGCTTGCTTAAACCAAAAAGAACAAGCTTCTTCTCAGCTGCCTCTAGAAACGATCGATACCGATTCTCGCGCTGACCGAGTTCCTGTACTTGCCGCTGCGCAAGGAGATATTCCTGCTCCAAGGTGAGTAATTGCTCGCTGTAGATTTCATACAACATTTGACCTTGCGCTACGCGTTGGCCGATTTCTTTGATGGCAAGCTTTTCAATCCGCCCGGCTACCCGGCTACTGACCAGTTCTGTTTGTTCTTCATTGATTGCTAAACTTCCGGTGAGGATGGTCTTATCGCCAATTTCTTCATACTTCACGAGGGTTGTTGTAATGTTGGCCAATTTGATCTGGCCATCGCTCAGCATAATTTCAGAACCATTTCCATTGTGTTTAATCGGGACTAAATCCATTGCGCATATGGGACACGTTCCAGGTTTCTCCGCTGCAATCTGAGGGTGCATGGGGCAGGTGTATTTTTTAGATTGAGTTTCTAATGATTGATTTGTTTGGGTGCAAGTGAGGGTAATAAATAAGAGGAAAATGAAAATTGGAAAATTGACAATTGAAAATGGAAAATTGAAAATGGAAGTTCGCCGCAAGTTTATGGAATTTCGGTTATCAATGAAGTTCATTAGTCGTGTTGTATTGACTTTCATAATCTTGTTGATTTAATGAATCCATTTAGTTTTGGGCCAAGTTCATTGGTGAGCGTTGTGTAAACTTCCATTTCTTGTTGACTAATCAGACTTCGTCTGAAGGCCTTTTGTAGCCACGCTTTGGTCTCTTCGAACGAACCTCGTGAGAACATATAGAATCGTTTTCGGTCGGCGGGAGTGTACCTGCCATATCCCTCTGCTAGATTTGCTGCAATGCTGTCCGATGAGCGGATTATTTGTAGCCCTATGGTTCTTTGCGCTTTTTCAGGCCAACGATCATAACCAAACCATATCAAGTCAGAAAGTTTTTCTGATAACCTGTAAACATCCAATTCAATCAACGGTATCATTCTTTTTAAATTTGGGGTTTCAAATTTCTAGTTTCCAATTTCGAGTCGGTGACAAATTTAGAATTTCACTATTTGATTTCCTGTTTTCATCCTGCCTGTTTACCGAACAACCTTAATAAAACTCTCGCTGTCCACCATGTATTGTGCCTGATAGGCGAGGCTGTCGCTTGCAACCACTCCGCTGATTAATTCTGTGAAGTCATTCGACTGGCGGCCAGTTTCAACTGCCAATGGCCGAAACACTCCACGTCTTTTTATGAATACAATTTTTTGATTACCGAGGTCGAGGACTGCAGTCGTTGGAATCCACAATCCCTTATGAGATACCGTATGGAAGTGAGCGGTTGTCAGTTGACCAATTTTATATTTTCCATTTGGATTGTTCAGGTAGACCCTGAGCTGTATGAAGTTCTCGCCGGTTTTAAAAAATGGTTGAATGAAATTCACTGTAGCATTCACGGGAGCGCTACTTGTATCGTCAAAAGTTATTTTAAGTGGGTCATTCACTTTGATGTTTGCTGCATCCTTCTGGTAAAGTTCAAACTCAATCCATACCTGGGAAGTGTTGAC
>JAYVRH010000297.1:0-1907 GCA_043776495.1 Cyclobacteriaceae bacterium | reverse complement strand
CGGGCAATACCGATTGCTATCAACCGCAAGAACGCAAATTTGAATTGACACGCAAGATGCTTCAAGTGATGGCAAAATACAGGCATCCCGTAAGCCTGATCACAAAAAACAGCCTCATCACCCGTGATGTTGATATTCTGAAAGATCTTGCTTCTGACAATCTGGTGCACGTTATGATCTCGGTCACCACACTGGATGAAGACCTCCGAAGAGTCATGGAGCCCCGTACCGCCAGCGGTATAAAGCGATTGAAAACAATCGAAACATTGGCCAATGCAAAAGTCCCTGTGGGTGTAATGAATGCTCCAATCATTCCCGGATTAAACCATCACGAGATACCAAACATTATTAAAGCCGCGGCTGATCACGGAGCTCTTACTGCCGGCATGACGGTTGTCAGGCTCAACGGATCCATCGCAAAAATATTTGAAGACTGGCTTCGCAGGAACTTTCCTGATCGCTTTGACAAAGTTTGGAATCAAATCTGTTCACTTCATGGCGGCACTGTGAATGACTCAAATTTCGGAAGGCGCATGGCGGGAGATGGAAATATTGCGGATGTCATTCATCAACTTTTTCGCACGGCAAAAAAGAAATATCTCGCCGGCCGGGAGGTACCTCCATACGATCTTACGAAATTCCGAAAGGGAGGAAACCTAAGTCTTTTCTGATCTTTTGTATATTTGTACTGTGAAACAGAAGTTAGTCATAGCGCTACTCTCCCTTTACCTGATTGCCTCGACAGAGTTTCATCAGGTTTTAAGATTGCCCTTGCTCATTCAACATTATGCTGAACATCATGAACAGGCGAATGGCATGACCTTTTGGGAGTTTCTGGTGATGCATTATGAGACAGACGTTGCCCACGATGATCAGGATATGCGTCTTCCTTTCAAAGATTGTCATCACTCCCTCACTGCCCAGTCAATCGCGATGCCCGTTCAAAAAATTTCCCTTACGTCATTGACACCCATTCAGAGCGATCGTCCTCTTTCTTTTGACCAATCACAATTTCATTCTTCCTACCTGGAAGAAATTTTTCAGCCACCCAAGCTTTAAGTCTGTGTGGACCAATCCTCTGTTTCTATTACAGAGCGCATCATCATTATTGTACTAAAATAATTCAGACTGTATTGTCCTTTGGGCGCGGAGATCAGCGTATGCAACTACTCCGGTCTTGCGTTCCATAATTTCAGTCTGTCTGAAATCAACTAACAAGAACCTTTTATGCTTGACAGCATTATTTCCTTTTCTATTCGCAATAAACTCATTATTGTTTTATTCACGCTCGGATTGGTGATGTGGGGAGCTTACTCCGTTACACAACTTCCTATCGATGCTGTTCCTGACATCACAAACAATCAGGTGATGGTGCTTACCATATCACCAACGTTGGCTGCCCCTGAAATTGAACGTCTCGTCACATTCCCGGTGGAACAAACCATGGCAACCATTCCAGGCATCACGGAAATTCGCTCATTCTCGCGCTTTGGTCTTTCCGTCGTCACCATTGTTTTCAACGATCAAACAGATGTTTACTGGGCCCGTCAACAAGTAAGCGAGCGCCTTACCCAGGCAAAAAATTTGATTCCTTCTGGTGTTGGTTCTCCCGAATTAGCTCCCCTCACTACAGGATTGGGCGAGATTTATCAATACATCGTGCGACCGAAAAAAGGATTTGAGGATAAGTATCATGCAATGGAGTTGCGTACCATTCAGGATTGGATTGTGCGAAGGCAGTTATTGGGTGTGGCCGGTGTAGCCGATGTGGCAAGCTGGGGCGGGGAATTGAAGCAATATGAAATCGCTCTTCAACCGGACCGTTTGCGTAGTACCAATATCACCATTAAGGAAGTCTTCAATGCGCTTCAAAAGAATAATCAAAATACAGGGGGCGCATACATTGA
>JAYVRH010000296.1:0-6118 GCA_043776495.1 Cyclobacteriaceae bacterium | reverse complement strand
TCCGTTTAAGGAGACCGCTCGCGCGCTGCGATTCAAGCAACTTCTTGAAGCAGCAGGGCCTGACAAAGTGTGGATCGATTCACTGGGAAATGTGCTGGCCATGCGGAAAGGAAAAAAGGGTGGCAGAACGGTCGTACTGGATGCCCATTTAGACACGGTATTTCCAGAAGGAACCGATGTGACAGTGAAAATAAAAGGAGACACATTATTTGCTCCGGGAATTTCTGATGACACCAGGGGCCTCGTCTCCCTGCTGACGGTGCTTCATGCGCTGGAAAAAGCAAACATTGAAACCAATGATGATGTGCTATTCGTAGCGAGCCTCGGAGAAGAGGGCCTCGGAGATCTTCGTGGCGTAAAATATGTGATCGCGAAAAGCAACATTAAAATTGATTCGTGGATATCGATTGATGGCACGGAGATCGGACGCATTGGAAATGGTGGGCTTGGCTCCATCCGCTATAAAATAATGTACAAGGGACCAGGGGGTCATTCGTGGAGCGCCTTTGGGTTGGGCAATCCCCATCATGCCATGGCGAAAGGAATGAATTACTTTTCTGATGAGGCCATGGGATTTACTTCGACGGGAATTAGAACCAGCTTTAATGTCGGTCGTACTGGCGGCGGCACTTCCGTAAACTCCATTCCGTTTGAGTCATGGGCCGAGGTAGACCTACGTTCTGAAAGTCCCGAACGATTAAACAAGATCGATTCAATCATGAAAACTTCCTTCAAGAAAGGATTGGATGAATACAATCGAAGCATTAAGAAAGGACCTGCACTCACCTTGAGGATCGATCAAATTGGCTTCCGACCATCGGGAGCAACAGCAGAAAATCAACCGTTGGTTCAACGAAGTATGGCAGCCGCACGATATTTCGGTGCGTCACCCATCCTTGAGATTGTGGCGACCAACGGAAATATTCCAATCTCCAAAGGCATTCCGGCGATCACCATTGGTGCGGGTGGAAAAAGTAATAACCATCATGCGCTGAGTGAATGGTGGATCAATGATAAGGGGGCGGATGGGATCAAGCTTGCGTTGATGATCTTGCTAGCAGAGGCTGGTGTGGTTGGGGATAAGTGAAAGTAGTTCAATGTTCATGGTTCATAGTTCGTGGTTCATAGTTCGTGGTTGGTGGCCCGACGATCAAGCAAACATCTACCAACCAAACTACTAACCAGTAGGCAAATATATGTGTGCTAGGCTAAAAATATTGACCATCGGATTCATTTCCTTCATCACCACAAGTTCCTGTGCGCAACTTAAATGGGCCTCATTTTTTGTGCCTTCAGCCAGTTAGCCTCGCATCGAAAATTAATTCTTTCATTCAATGAAAGGCCAGTAATCCTACTTTTGTCATGTCACATGTGTCAGTGCTATTTCCTGTCTGCCCGCCGAAGCGTCACGCGTTGGCAGGGAGTTTCACGGAGAATGCATTTGGAGATACACTGAGAAATGAAACGTAAGGTAATTTGGCTTCAATCAGTAAACTCTCAGTGAAGCTCATGGGTTTCTCTGTGAAACCCTGTGAAATAGCATTTCTATAAATAAAGGAATTTATCAAAGTTTATTAAAGTAGGACCAATTGAAGATTGCTAATTGAATAAAAACGTGACTACTTTTAGCGTTCTGAAAACAACGAAACCTTTAAGAGTTATAGGATGGACAAGCGGCATCACAATTGTCTTATACCTTATTGCACTATTGGCGTTTTATCGTTTTCAGGAGAAGATCATCTTCCAGCGTAAAAGTCTTCCGGAGAAGTTTGCTTTCAAGTTCGAACAGGAATTTGAAGAGCACTTTATCGAAACGGTAGATGGTGCGTCTTTAAATGCCCTGTTGTTTAAAGCATCGGCATCTTCAAAGGGCCTCATCCTGTATTTTCATGGTAATGCCGACAACCTCGAGCGCTGGGGTCAATATGCGGTTGACTTCACCCAGCTGGGATACGACGTTCTCATGATGGACTACAGGGGCTATGGAAAAAGTACCGGCACCCCCAGCGAATCCAATTTGTATAAAGATGCGCAAGTGGTTCTCGCTTGGGCAAAAGAAAAAATTCCATTCACAAGATTGGTAATTTACGGTCGCTCCCTGGGCTCCGCGGTGGCCTCTAATCTTTCTACGGTAGCTAACCCTAATCTTCTAATACTGGAGACTCCCTTTGATGAATTAAGAGGAACAATTTATGGTCCGCTGGAACCTCTTTTATTCTTCATTCCATTTCGTCATGAGTTCTCAAACAAATCATTTTTACCGGAGGTCCATTGTAGAAAGGTAATCATCCATGGCACAGAGGATTGGGTTGTGCCCTTATCGTCTGCGTTGAAACTTAAGCCCTTGTTGAAAGAAGGGGATCAGTTTGTGATCATTGAAGGTGGAGGCCACCGGAATTTGCGCGACTTTGAGAGTTTCCAAAAGACGCTGGCGGACGCTCTCGATTGAGGTGGAAATGGTTAAAACACATAGGGCACTTAGGGAATGCAACACATAGGGAATGTAACATATAGAGCAATTGAGACTGCATCTTGTTGACAGAACACATGAAACTAAAATTGAAATTGTATTGGATGACCCGCAACTGTGTATGACGAAACGTTAGTGGCAGGGTTCATACACATTTCAGTTCAATTGGATTATAAATTAATTAACATGAAAAATAAGACGTTACTTTTAACTTATTTTATGGCGATTGGCTTTTCAAACATTCTCATGGCACAGCCATTCGTTCCAGCTAATTTTAAAATTCCAGATACTTTGGAAACAACTCATTTCAGGGCAAGAATGCTAACAGTAAATGATGTTGTTAAAGACTATGATGCCGTAATGACCAGCATTGAGCATTTACAAAAAATGTATTCATCATCAAGTTGGCCAACGAAAGATCTGACATTTGAACAAGATTTAATTGATTTGGGATGGCATCAGAAAGAATTTCAAATGAGAAGATCTTTCGCATATACCGTGGTTAGTTTAAATGAGGGTCAGGTCATTGGTTGTCTTTATATTAACCCGACAGCAAAGGGTGATTATGACGCAAGCATAACGATGTGGGTGCGGACAAGTGTACTGAATATGGGACTTGATATAATTCTCTTTGATTCCGTGAAACAATGGATTGCAAAGGAATGGCCATTTAAAAAAGTTGCCTACCCGGGAAGGGAAATCAAATGGGAAGAATGGAATTCAATGAAATAATAAGTTGAAATTCCTAAAAGGTAATTGTCTCAATTTATTATATAAAGCAAGTGAAACGTCATCTGGTTGATAGCACGCATGAAACTAAAATTGAAATTTTATTGGATAAATTGGTAGACGCATGGTGACAGCAATCCTCATCCTATCAATCGTCTATATCGCCATCTGCGTATGGTTTTATTTATTCCAGCACCTTCTCTTTTTCCGACCCGAAATTCTTTCAACTGCTTTTGAATATAAGTACCCCTTCCCGTTTGAGGAGCTGGATTTTGACATGGAGGATGGGGGCCGTATCAACGCGATCTATTTTAAGGTACCCAACTCACGTGGCGTAGTTTTTTACCTGAAAGGAAATTCGAGAAGCATTAAGGGCTGGGGAAAATTTGCCAAGGACTTCGTAAGCAATGGATATGATTTTTTTATGATGGACTACCGTGGATTTGGGAAGAGTCGGGGCAAGCGAAGTCAGGTAAGAATGTTTAACGATGCACAATTCATTTACAAATGGCTGGCCAAATCCTATCCGGAAAGCAAGATTATTTTGTATGGCCGCTCCTGGGGAAGTGGCGTGGCAGCACGCATCTCCTCCTGGAACAAACCAGCCATGTTGATTTTGGATTCACCCTATTATAGTTTTTACTACATCATCCACCGATACTTATTTTTTGTTCCCCTGAGCGTAATATTAAAATATGACATTCGCACAGACCAATATTTGGAAACCACGGAGTGCCCCATCCACATCATCCATGGCACCAGGGACCGTCTCATCTCTTTTGCGCAAAGTGAAAAACTGAAAGCATTGTTTCCAAAGAAGATAACACTTCACGGCATTGCGGGTGGTCGCCATAACAACCTTCCGGACTTCCCGGAGTTCTTTGAAATTCTGTACGATGTACTATACGTAAAACCTCCACCAGAAAAAACCATCAAAATGTAAAATGGAAATCACCGTAAAACATTCCATTGACTTCACACGCCTATTTGATATTATCGAATACCAAAAGGAGAAATATGCCAACCCCACCGCCCTCAATACTTTCTCGGGCGGCAAGTGGCAAGGGCTTTCCATTCTAGAAATAAAGAATAAAGTAGACGCCATCTCTTGTTGGTTTATCCAAAACGGATTCTCCAAAGGGGAGAAAATAATCTTCATGCCCATCATGGGGAGTCAAGATTGGATGATGCTGGATTATGCTTGTCAGCAAGTCGGCCTCATTGTCGTGCCCATCCATCCTACTTCAAGGTCGGAAGAACTGGAAACTGTGCTTGGGGAAACAGAAGCCCGGCTTTTCATCACCGCAGATGCCCAGCTTTACGAAAAGTTCAATCCGCTTTTGAAAAAGGCAGGAAGAAAAATAGAGCTGACCCATATTGACCCACTGTTGGCTGAATATTTTATACCACTTTCTTTGACCAATGCAGATGAAGGCCAATTAAAAATTCTTCATGAAATCAAAGAAGGAATCGACACGGATGATGTGTTCACGATCCTATACACTTCTGGAAGTTCCGGAATACCAAAAGGGGTTCAGCTTACCCACCGGAATGTGATCCACAACATCAAAGCCATCCTGACTTTACTGCCACTTGAGCCTTCTCACAGGGTACTGAGCTTCCTGCCCTTCAGTCATGTTTTCGAGCGGGTCGCTTGCTATGCGTATATGGCTTTCGGAGTATCCTTATATTTTAGTCAGACCAAAGAAAGCTTTGGGCACGATTTCAAAACTGTGAGGCCCTACTTCTGCACATGTGTGCCCAGGGTGTTAGAAAAAATGTATGACTTCATGGAAGAGCAACTTTTGACAAAAAATGTGCTCAAACGAAAGTTGGTAAAATGGGCCATGACAGTGGGTAAAAATTACGGAATCAATAATCAAACTCGGTTTCTATACGCCTTTAGGTTATTAATTGCCCGGAAAGTTGTCCTGAATCAATGGTGCAAAATGCTGGGAGGCAACATCCGCTACATGGTGGTTGGGGCCGCTTCCCTGCGTCCTGAAATCGGGCGGCTATTTACTGCTGCCGGCATCAATGTGATCGAAGGGTATGGTATGACTGAAACAGCACCGCTCATTACCATTAACCGCTACGAGCCCGGCTTGAATCGTTTTGGTACCGTTGGCCTGGTGATTCCAGGAATAGAAGTTAAAATTGACCAACCGAACGATGATCAAGGGGGTGAGATTTTGGTCAAGGGGCCTAACGTGATGAAGGGTTACTACAAAAGACCCGAGTTAACAAAAGAAGTTTTCACGGAAGATGGTTGGTTCAGGACCGGGGACATTGGAAAATTTGTACAACAACGATTCTTAAAGATAACAGATCGGAAGAAAGACATATTTAAGACCTCTTCAGGAAAATACATTGCTCCGCTTCCCTTGCAAAATCACTTTGCTCAATCCGCTTTTATTCAAAGGTGCCTGATCATTGGTTTTCAACGGCCTTATGTTACAGCCCTCCTTGTTCCACATTTCACCATGTTGGAGGCATGGTGCCTGGAGCAAGGCATCCATTGGACATCTCCGCCTTTCATGGTACATAATATCAAAGTGAAAGCCAAACTAAAGGAAGAAGTAGACAAACTAAATGACGATTTGCCCAATTTCCAGCGTGTAAAAGATTTTGTTTTATGTCAGGAGGAATGGACCATCGAAAGTGGTGAAATCACAAATACATTGAAGCCGGTGAGGCATTTGCTGGTGGAGCATTATAAGGCCGACATAGAGAAGATGTATGCCTGAATCGTCCTTACAACGATATTAAGTTTTTCAGCGGCGCATGCGCGCATGCTCATTTATTACTCGATCACTACTCTCTTCAAATAAAAGCCACGTGGGTCAATCTCAGGGAGACTTTGGCTGGTGATGACAACGCCCAATGAGTCGATCCTGGCTCTAGCCCGCTTTCCATCCA
>JAYVRH010000295.1:0-23443 GCA_043776495.1 Cyclobacteriaceae bacterium | reverse complement strand
AAAAGCCTGTTTTCTGATTCCCATCGACCTCCAAAAGTTTTCACCGCCAGCTTGCGCAATTCCAAATCTTTGGTAGAATCTAAGATGATGATTTCCATCAACGCGATTGTCTTGGTTCTCCCCATGCCCGGGCGCAGGGCTTTCACCAAAGCCATCGCTTCGGATTTATTGGACCCACTCAATACTTTCTCGAACAGATCCGTTTTGTTCCAATCCAGCAGGACCTTAATAGCTTCCTTTCCAACAGTACTGTCCGGGTATTGTAATCCAACAGACAAAAGATCATTGGTGCGATCTTGTAGTTTAAATGTCGCCACCAATTCCACAAATTCAACCTTTCCTTTTTGTTGTTCCAGCACTTTGTTGAGTGAAAGGGCAATGGCAGGCGTCATCTTCACCTGGGAAGGATTCATGTGCTTAAGCGCATACAACACTTTTTCGCCTTGTGTCTCCTGAACCAGTCGGGCCAGCACCTGCTGTTTGGATGGATCGGTCTGGAAGTCGAAGGCGCGATAATAGCGCAGCATCTCCTGGTCGTTTGATTTCCTGATCAACTCCGCCATCAATGGCATTGCGGCCTTGCTTCTGCTTCTCCAGACGATATCACAATTGGCTGGAGTATTCCATTCCTTTCCAACTTTTGTTTTCCATGCTGCAAAGAAGGATTCTTCATTGCCCTGAGCACCAATTCCCAAGGCCTCCAAGTACCAGCGATCAGCTCCTTTATATTGGAATGCAAGTTGAGCCCATAGATCAGCAGCATGAGGGGATTTACTTTCGCGCAAAGCGATGCTCAACTCTCTTCTCACTTGTGCAGAAGAATCGGTCACCAACCTGGCGGTCATGGCAATAATATCCTTGTTCAACTGACGTGCCACCCGAATTCCGGTGATGCGAATGTCTGAGTTCTTATCCACCAATGATTGTTGGATATATTGATCTCCTTTTGGCATACGGGCCAGCAACCACAGCGCGCTTGCTCGATTCCGCGCATTGTCTGAACTCCAGATTTTCTGCAATGCTGCTTCGGATTCTTCACCCTGGGAATTTAAAGCTTTCCATCCGAGGTAACGCGTTGCTGGATTCGGACTAAGCAAAGCGCTCGCCGCTCCTTCCGGAGTTGTTACATCTGCAGTTTGAATTTTATAAGCTGTCTTTGGAGGAGCAGCACGATAGATCCTTCCCCGATTCAGGTCTCCAACCTGATGTCCACCAACTCCTGGATCATACCAATCGGCCACCAGCAATGACCCATCGGGGGCAACGCAAACATCGGAAGGGCGGAACCACTGATCTTTCTGTCCCTGCAAAAGAGGCACGATCACGGCCTTGTAACCCGCGCCGTCATTTTGAACGGGGTAGGAACGCACTACGTTTGGTCCCGCATCGCTATGAATGATTTGGCCTCTGAATACTTCAGGTAACAAAGTGCCTTCATACATCGTGATTCCGGTGGGTGAACCAGCGTAAGTTTGCAACAGATTGGGCACGACTCCCGGATCATTCAAATGCCAGTGGCGAAGGGGTATCGTCTTTTCCATGTTGGTTCTTCTGGCAGGCCAACTGGCTCCTGTCATTTCGTCTTTAAAGCCGTAGTTTCCGTATTCCATCACATAGTTAATACGTGTTCCTTTGTTTCCATCGTCATCATTATCCGATTGCCAAAGTGTTCCAAAAGGATCCACAGCTACTTCATAATTATTTCTAAAATTGTTGGCCAGGACCTCTACGTGGGTTCCATCTAATTCACTTCGAAGCACAAGCCCGTCCCGGAAAGGCTTGCCATTCGTTGAAACCTTGCGCCCATGAATATCGACGATGGTATCCCCTGAAGCCGAAACCAGGTTCTTTCCTTCATTCCCCATATTAAAGTAGAGTCTTCCATCAGGCCCGAAGACAAAGGCATGAATACCGTGATCGTGATCGACCCCCTGAATGCCTTTAAAAAGGATTTCTTTCTTATCCGGAACATCATCTCCATTTTCGTCGGTAAACACCAGCACGTTGGGGCTACACGATACGATAATTTTATTGCCAAGCACGGAGATGCCAAGTGCTGCATTTACATCTGTGCCTTGATAAAACACTTTGCTGTGATCGGCTTTGCCATCTCCATCGGTGTCTTCCAGAATCAAAATGCGGTCGCCTTCTTTCTTTAAAGGGTTTTTTGAATTATATTGGTTGCGATAGTTGTAAGCCTCGCAAACCCATACTCTTCCTTTTGAATCAACATCAATGTTGGTGGGATTGGTTAGCATGGGCTCGGAGGCAAATAGCGTGACCTCAAGGCCATCGTAAACTTTTAAGTCGGCCAGAGAGGTTTCTGTTGAGTGTTCAGCTTTCTTTTCTTTGCAAGAGGATAAAATGATAGAAAAGGCGAGGAAGATGTATGATAGATTGATTGATTTCATGGTAGTTGAATTAATTCAGTGAATAAAATTATTGAGCCCTCGTAGCAATGTTTAGAACTCTTAGGATTTATATTCAGGATGCTCCTCAATAAACTTCTTCAGGTTTTTTTCTGCCGTACCCCTGATTTTAGATTTAATTAATGGCGTCCATCCCAGCAGGGTTCCTGAGATTCCAAGCGCCATGGAAGACCACTTCCACAGGTTGAATGAATCAGTGTGCTTGATAATTTTACCATCTCTGAATTCGAAATGGGCGTGAATTGCGTTGTGGACTTTTCTTCCAGTCCTCGAAAAGGAATAATGGGCATCCCAGTCACAGGAACCGCTCGCGCCATCCGATGTGATGTTTTGAAAAGTTAGGGTCAAATCTTTTCCTGCCAAGATGAGCATGTGCCACATGGCTTTGGCTTCAGGGCCTTTCAGGTTTCTAAATACCGGATCAGAGAAAATCACTGCATCGTCATAACACGATTGCATCTTACGCCAGTCTTTTTTTTGAAAGGCTGAATAAAAAGTCTCAATTAGTTTTTTTGGCTCTTCCATATACGTTTAAGTCTTCGCTTTTTTCCATTCAAATGAAAAAACATCGGGTCGTGCATAATGGCCAATCACATCAAAATCCATTTTGGCTTTGACGATCTCTCGATGATCAATTTCAGCAGAAATAATTCCCTCCTTGTCATAAATTGGACCGGCGAGGATTTTCCCCAATGGATTAAAGATTACGCTGCCGCCTTTGCTCGGAAGGGAGGGGTGGTCTTTCACCAATAGCTTTTGCAGATCCGGGGGATAATGGTCTCTCGTCAAATATTGATTGCAACCCAAGACAAAACACCGTCCTTCGCAGGCAATGTGATTGAGTGTTGCCTGCCAGCTATCCCGGCAGTCAGCCGTAGGGGCCAGGTAGATCTCAATGCCTTGCTGATACAATGCTATTCGTGCCAGGGGCATATAGTTTTCCCAGCAGATGAGTCCACCGATCTTGCCAAGTTGGGTGTCCAATACATTCAAATCGCTGCCGTCTCCTTCGCCCCAGATGATCCGTTCTGCCGCAGTGGGTTTAATTTTTCGATGGCGGTGAAGCAATTGACCATCAGGAGAAAAATACAGCAAGGAGCAATACAACGTATCACTGACTTTGTCTTTTTCGGTTACGCCAATCACCACATAGGCCTTAGCTTCTTTGGCCCAGTTTGCCATCACTGCGGTTTCTTTTCCTGGCACTTCAATGGCATTGTCCCAATATCTGAGAAAAAGTTCACGCCCTTCTTGTGTTCTGCCACCGACAGAGGTACCAAAAATCAGACCTCGTGGGTAACCCGGAATAAAAACTTCCGGAAAGAGTATCAGTTGTGTATTACTTTTAGAGGCGTCCAGTATAAGATCGCCAATCTTTTGCAGGGTCTTTTCTTTATCGAAGAAAACAGGTGCAGCTTGTACAACGGATGCGAGGAAGGGTGACATGCGTCGAAGTTAAGAATACTAACCGCAAAGTCGCAAAGAAGATTATTTGCCACAGAGGCGCAAAGATGCAGAGAATGCATTCAACAATGCTTTGCTCCTTAGCCTTTGCGGTGATCTTTTGAATTAATTAAGAAAAGGCAATGGATGCGACCGAAAGCAAAAGAAGGGAAATGACAATCAGGAAAAAGATAAAATTTATTTTTCTCATGGCTGGTTAGTGATTCAGGTGATAATTTGCATCATCTACCTAATACAATCGTTCTCAGATCGTTAAAACTACAAACAAAGCGACAAGATGTCCAAACAGGAGCTAAGTAAATTTCACTTTTCTCATTTTGGTTTTCTGAAGATCAGCCGATACACAATGATAAAGATGGCCAGTCCGATCGCCAAGACTAAAGCGACTTCAGGGGTTACAAGGGAAGTAGCGTGCATAGAAAATGTTGTTCAAAAAGGTTAAAACCTCATTCTAACCTGAAATTTAACATCATTTCCTGTATTCCCGTTCGATGTTTCGCCTCCTGACCCTATTTCACTGCGATCCGTGTAACGGACATGGGACCATCGCATCCAGATATCGGTCTTTTGTGTCAATTTGTATTGAACCAGGACATAGTTTCTCAAGCCAACACCGGAATATGCGGGAAAGGAATATGCCAACCACACGTCTCGCTCATAGACATACAGCCGATTGTCGTAGCTGTCTGTGTCAAAAAGTGCATATCGAAGGGCGAATGACCATCGCTCCATTGAGAAACTGACATCTTGCACAAGGGCAAATCCCCTGGTCCTAATTCCCATGAGGTTATAGGTGCTGAATTGTGCCCTTGTTTTAAAACTCACCGATGGCGAAACTGCATAATCCCAATTTATCCAGTAGTTTCTTTTAATCCCTGGTGAATAATGGTAGACCGTAGTTTCGTCGGGGAGGTTTCGGATTTTTGCTTCTTCCCTGAATTGAAGAAAAAAGAGTGCCTTTTTGGAAGGGCTATAGTTAAAGCGGAGAAGCCACTCGCTTCCATCGGAAGGGGCATAGCCGCGATAGCGCAGCCAGGGAAATTGAAATAAGTCCATGTAGCCGCTTGCGGAATACTTCTTATTGAAGGCGAACTTCCATCCCCAATAGAAGCCATTTTCGTTTTGAGGTGACGTATTCTCCGAAAAAGCGTTGGAATAGAATGAATAAAAGTCCTTTGCAAAATTTCTATAAAGCAATGATACTTCCAGTTGGTTGGTAAGGTTTCCCAGCAGCCCAGCCGTGAGGGCACTACCATGTTCTAGTGTATTGGCAGCCTCACTGAAGAAGGTAAAATTTGACAAGCTGTAATTCAGGTAAATACCCACATTTCTATTTTGATATCCATGGAACGAAAACTGATTGTACGGATTTTGATTTCTCAAAAGCCCAGAATTGAAATCGGTTTGATGAAAAATGAGCCCGGCATCCAGATTTTGTTTTTTGAATTGCAAAACAGAGCCCATGTTCATCTCACCCACTTGCTTTCGGGTCAGGAGTTCTGTCCTTGTTCTGTGCAGCCCGGTTGTTGAAAGTGAAGAAATGACTGAATTTTCTTCTTCAGCAGGAGTCGGTGTCCCGTCTTTGAATAAATAGGAACCAAAAACATGAATTAGAAATCTTTCATCTATTGCATAGCTGGCGGCGACGCCTCTTAAGAAAATATTTTCGTTGATGGAAGCATATGGAAGAAAGCCGAGGTTACTTCTCCTGGTGGTTGTGATTGTTTCTGAGTTTTTGCCGAACCCAAAGACACTGCCCAGTATCAGTCCCTGGCCAAATTGACTTTGGTAATCACCGATGATGAGGTTCTTTAGTTTTCCTTTATTCTGGACCTGAGCATGGAGCGAAATATAATCAAACCCATATTGCTTTTTTGATGGAGACCACTTCATCATTTCACCCGGATCTTTTTCTAGTGTGAAGCCAACACTAAAGTCATTCGATCTGGCTACTCTGTAACGGAGGTACAATTTATCGGGCGAGCCTGCATAACGTTTCGAGGAGTCAGTTTCGGGATTGTAACCTTGCTTATTTTCAAGCACACGCTCATAGCGAAGCACAAGATAATTATTCTCTTCTTTTGTCATTCGCTGTAAGATGGTAGCGTTGAGTTTTGACTGAGCATCATAGACCGTGACAAAAGGAATGACATGATCAAAAGTAATGCGACTCCAGCCCGGGATTGACTGTAATTCATAGACTGAAAGGATGGGTCCATTTTCCTGCCTGTATTTAAGAAAGGAATTGACTTCTATTTCTGTCAGTACCAGTATGGCACGAAGTTGCTCCCTGGTGAGGGTATTTAGGTCCAACGGGTTGGATAGCAATTGGGCCAGGTTCTCATAGAGTTCCTGATAATTGAGATCACCATCTTGAAGGGTAAAGATTTCATCCACCAACTTCTCAAGGTTAATATCTTTTCTGGGAAAGTCCTGACAGCAGGCGTTGAGTGCGCCCAGGACAACGCCGATCAGGATGAGGCATTTCATTTTTTATTTCTCTCAAATTGATATATCGCTGAGGCCTCGTGAGCGCCGCCAAGTGATTTACTGATGGTGAAGGCATAGTCAATTCTTAATCGACTGGCCTTTGCGCCAATGCCAAAGTGCGCGGAGGATGGGTTGAGACTGAATCCAGTGCGTGCAAACACTTTTTTATGGATTACATATTCAGAACCCGTTCTCCAGGTGACGTGATAATCGAGATCCTTTTCCAGTTCGGTAGCAATGAAGAGGTAGGCAGCCGGTTTGAATCCAATTCCAGCAACTAATTTGGTCGGGAGCCTTTCGTCATCGGAGATCCTGGATTGATTTAGATTGACAATATAAGCGCCGACAGAAATTTGCGGAGTAATCTGTGCAAGGCCACCAAAGTTGACGCTGATGGCATTTTTGGTTCCAAAACCTTCCGCCTTGTATTGGATGTAATTGATTTTGGCGCCAAGCGATGCGATTCCAAACTTATTACTGAAGCCTGCGCTGGCGATTTGCTCGCTGTAGACTTCATCTCCGAAACGGAATAACCCAATGGCACCGACACCAAATCTTGTGGGTAATGAAAAACCCATGGCCGTTCGATCGGCTCCCAGGAGAGTTGGTCTTGCTTCATAGGTAAAGAATGATGAAGCCGTTTTATTTTCAGCCAGTGCACCCACGTTATTAAACAATGCTGTTTCATCCATGGTCACTGAACTTGCATAGCCCATTCCTGCGGCCCTCGCTCCAATGAGGGTGCTCACACTTTGAGCGTTGGCGGGCAATGAACATGGGAGCAATAATGTGATGACAAACATTTTCATTCTGAGAGATATTTAGCCACAAAGGCACCAGGACACAATAATGCATTCAGGTAATAAGATTGTTGAAAAACAAGGCTTACTGTCTTTGTGTCGTAGTGGCCAATGCTAATTTTGCACCTTTGCATGGAATTGTTTGATAATGGTGCGATATGTTTTCCTGATCAATTTGTTTTTGTATCCATGGGTGTGCATCGCTCAGGTTGTGGACACCACAGATTACTATTCCAATGGGCAAGTCCGTGGGAAAGGATTGGTTCGCCACCAAATGAAAGAAGGCCAATGGAAGTACTTCTATCCGGATGGAAAGCTGAGCGCCGTTGAGAATTATGTTTCCGGAAGACTGGCAGGAGAGGTGAATTACTTTTACCCGAACGGTAAATTGCAGGGTAAAGAAATATGGGGTGGAGGAATATTAACGGACTCTGCATTTTATTTTTACAGCAATGGGGTATTTGAAAAGAAAGGAGTCTTCAACCAGAGTCGGTATGATGGAGTATGGAAATTTTATTTCGAGAATGGGAAACTCAGCCGTACAGTTGGCTATCTGAATGGGTTTCCAGAGGGAGAAACGAAAGTCTATTCTGATAATGGCATCTTACTTCAGCATGGGTATTATCATTTGGGACAAGAAAGTGGAGCGTGGACTTTTTTTGATGAGCAGGGGAAAATTCAGTATGAGGGCAAATACGATCAGGGAAAACGCGTAGAGGACTGGTATCAATACGATCGGAAGGGCAAAAAGAGGATTTGGAAATACCGCGATTAGAACTCCTTCTTCACATTAAAGAAGAATGCGCCATTTGTATCGTTCGGTGTAAAAGAATATTCGAATCTCAAGACCAAATCATACATGGTCACCACATCAAGTCCAAATCCTGCTCCTGAAAGAAAGCGGTTGGAGTATGTCTGATTAAGGCCTTTCTCGTCGTAATACGGATAGTTCTCAACGTAACCGAAGTCAGCGAACGTTTTTATATAGATTGCAAGCGGAAAATAACTGAACTGTTCAAGGGGTAAGTCCATCGTCCAACTGCGGAAGAAAATCTTTTTCTTGAAGGTGGTCTTATTTAAAGCAAAATTAGGGCCTTCAATCACATAGTTTTCAAAGCCCCTAACCAATTGGTTTCGGTAACCCAGGGCATTGAAAGAATTATAAGGCTGACTCTGGGGTGTACTCAAAAAGGCGGATGAAAAATTCGACAGGAAAAATCCATTTCCTAGCCTCCAGTGCCTCGCGTAGGTTAGGTTTAGCTCCAACTGATTGACATCATCAGTTGGTAAGAGGCCGGTCTTGGCAACGTATCCCGTAAATTGATATCCTTTTGTAGGGTAGAGCACCACGTCACGATGTTCTGAATTGAATGAATAGGACAGTGACATGAACTTCTGGGTATTTTTGTTACCGTTGTAATAGATGGGGTTTAGCTGCAACACCGTATCCAGCACGTCTGACTTACGGAAATTGAGTGCAACAGAATGTGTTTCAAAAAACGATTTTCGATAAGAATAACTTACTCCGACACCCAATGACTTGCGGACAATTTCTTTTATTTCAAGGTAAACAAGCTTGTGGTCGAGGGTACGATAGGCAAGGTTTCTCGGTGCTGCATAGTCAAAATTGATTGTGATCCCTTGCTTTTGTTTGCGGTCAAGATTCGGGATTTTGTACTGTAAATCAAATTTTCTCACGTACCCAAATTGGGCTGTGAACCTTAGTGATTCATTCCGTCCCCGAAAGTTATTCTTGTAGACCCGCATGCCATAGTTGATCCGACCGAAATCATGGTTGTAGTTGTTCCACCATTCGTTGAAGTTACGGTCCGAAAGTTCAAAGATGGGCGCTGGAAAAATATACCATCGCTCTGACACCTCCACCAGGATATCGATGTGATCATTTGTAAGGTCCAGGGCCTTGGCAGAAACGGTATTGAAAAGTCGTAAGTTGTAGACTCTATTTTTGTCCCAAACCAAAGCGGCCTGTAAATTGGTACTGCTGATTGTGTCTCCGGCTTTTAGTGAGAGCTCGCGCTCAATGATTCTGTTTTTGGTAACCTTGTTGCCAATGATAAGGACCCTATCAATATGAAGGATTCTTTTGAAAGTGGAATCAATCTTTTGTCCATAGGTTGATTCTACCCGACCAGCTGTAGATTGTTGAAGGCCGGCCTTTTCTCCACCTGCAATTAATATTATCCCTAACAACCACGCCAGCATGCAAACTCATCTAAGATTTTCGATACGCAATGAACCATAAGGCTACCCGACACGCTCCTGAATTTGTTTAGGCAGACGGTGGGACCGAATGAGGATAAAAATACCAATGATCACCAGTGGGATGCTGAGGAACTGCCCCATGTTAAGGGGCAATCTGTCTTCAAATGGTACCTGATTTTCCTTTAGAAATTCGTAGGCAAAGCGCAGACTCCAAAGTATGATCATGAAGTAGCCAAAGATTCTACCTTCCGGCAAATTGATTTTATGCTGCCACCAGATAAATAGAAGGAAGAGAAATAGTGCTATGCAGGAGATTGCTTCATATAACTGCGCCGGATGACGCGCGATGCCGAACGTCTGCACTCGTGCCATCACCTGGTTTGTTTTTGGATCCAAAATAGTTTGATAGCGCAGTGCCCCTGAAGGAGGCTCGTCAACCAATGCAGGATCATTCACCAATGATGATAAATAGTATAGAATATTTTTTACTTCACTCCGAACAAAAAACTGAGCGTTTTCCTCTGATGTTCCTGGTTTAAAGAAGATAAAGATTTTAATAGGTACTCTTCCGTTGGCACCCGCCGGCAGGTCATGATCCTTTTCAACGGTTACACTTTCTACCATGTTATCGGCCCTTCCTGCGTCGCCCTGGATCGCCTCTGTTACCCGGTTAATAAAAACGATCCCGGAAAAGGCGTCGGTTGGTTTGCCCAATATTTCCGAATTAAAATAGTTGCCGAAACGTATGAGGGCCCCAGTCAACGCAACCAGAATCACAATACGATCCAGGACCTGCAAATAGTTTTGATTTGGTTTTTTCTTTCTTGAATATAACCAGAGGCCGAAGAGAATTCCCACGGCTGCGCCATGACTGGCCAGCCCTTGAAGTCCTGTGAACTTGAAGCTGGGGTTGAATTCAAATGGTAAGAAAATACCCAGCGGATCATTCCAGATGATTTCGGGCTGGTAGAATAATATGTGGCCCAATCGTGCGCCCAGGATGGTAGCAACCACCATGTATATTGTTAGAGTCTCCACATCCCGTTCAGGCTTGCCTTCCTGCCGGAACATGTAATACAGTATCTGCTGGCTAATGAGAAACCCCATTGCAAATAGCAATCCATACCACCGAAGTGTAATGGGCCCTATTGAAAATATTTCAGGGCTACCGTTCCAGATGATGTAATTAAGGCTATTAAGCATAGAAAAATATATCAGGCGGCAAATATAGGGCCAAACACAGGTTCGACAATGGATTCTATTTGGAGGT
This sequence comes from Cyclobacteriaceae bacterium, assembly GCA_043776495.1. Taxonomy (GTDB): domain Bacteria; phylum Bacteroidota; class Bacteroidia; order Cytophagales; family Cyclobacteriaceae; genus ELB16-189. Next base: position 12,767 of record JAYVRH010000295.1, on the reverse strand, counting down.
GCTGATCAAATACCGCATGGTCTGAGGTCCCAAGCCCTTTTATGGGCTAAATTTTGTCAAGTTCTTCCAGCTCTTCTTTATAGCTACCAGACAGAATCGGGAAACGGCACCAGCTTCGGGGATCAACATTCAGGTCATCAAAATGAAATGAAGGAGCAAGACGTTCTCGCTTCCATTGATTGGCTGCCCATAGCCGGAAGAACTTTTTGATCCAGGTCTTCAGGGAGTCAGCATCATAAGAAGATGCAAGCGCCAGAAAAACCTCTAAAGGCGATTTCCGTTTCAAGATTGCGAAGTGCTCAATCGCGTTCAGTACTTCGTAGGGCATAAGGTCTTTTTCATCGGTCTGTGCACGGTTCTGTGGTCTAAGCTCTGCCGTGGGCTGCAAATTATTTACGAGGTGCAGACTTGCATACTGAAGGTTTTCTTCCGCCCATTTTAACCATTGTAGGATAAAAGGTTTGTCAATCCCGGCTATTGGAGCAAGGCTGCCGCTGGTATCTCCATCCATGGTGGTATACCCAACGTCACCTTCACTGCGGTTTGAGGTTGTGAGTAAAATGGACTGCTTTATGTTTGCGAGCATCCAAATGATCGGTGATCTTGAGCGTGCCTGAATATTTTGAAGGGCGATGTCATCCTGTTCCCAGCTCAATGGACGTTCTAATGCTTTTTCAATTTTAGCACGATAAGAGTTTGACTCTTCTTCAATGGACCAATGATGAAATTGTGCACCAATTGAATTGGCCAATTCTCTTGCTGCCTCCAGAGTTCCATTAGATGAATTAATTGTGCTTTGGTAGGCACATATAAGAATCTTGTTTACTGCTTGTCTTACATCGATGGGAGCATCCGGATCATAACCTAATGATGTCCAGAACTTTCTCCACCCCAATTCAGCAGAGGCCCTCTTCACCATTTCAGAAACCAGCACTGCGCAACAGGATGAATCTGCACCTCCGCTTAGGCTCAATACAAACCCTTTTGATTTACTTTTTCTCATGTAATCAAAAAGAGCAAGAGAGGCAGCTCTTGCAAACTCTTCGTTTCTTTCCCTTCCATCAGTCAATGGGATGACCTCCGACTCTTTCGGATTTTCAAAATCAATGGTACAGGCAAGCATGTTGAAATTTCTAAAAGAAAGCCGATTGTTCACCGCAAGAAGCTTGCCGTTCTGCCCAAAGACAATATCACCATCATATATCATCCGTCCTGCCTCATTTCCAAGATGATTAACGAACAAATACGAGCAATTAAAATTTCGAGAACCATCGATGATTACTTCTTTTTCGCGCTTCGAACATTTTCCCAGTGCGAAATGACTTGCGCTGGGGTTTAAGATCAAACTGACCTTTCGCTCCTGCAGTCGGCTACCTGGTCTGTTTTTGCTCCAGGCATCTTCACAGATCTCAAAGCCAAACAGGATTCCATGGCTTTCATAAATTAAGTCTCCAACTCTGATTTTCTGGTCTCCCTCTGTGATCTCAATTACTTTTTCGGCTGGCCAGGCATCAAACCAGCGCGGCTCGTAGTGAACCCCTTCCTTCGCAAGGTTCTGCTTCAAGGTGATGCCAAGAATTTCTTTGTCTTTTATTACACAAACACCGTTGTAAGTAATTCTATTTATTCTGATGGGGATCCCCATGCAGACAATGATATTCCCACAAGCCGGGAGGATTTTTAAGAGATGCTGCCAGGCAGTTTGTGAAAGCCAATCACTTAGGAATAAATCTTCACAGCCATAGCCTGTGATGCAAAGTTCGGGCAAGAGCAGCAAATCGACCGTTTGCTTGCGGGCCTCGCCAATTGCCTCCAGAATATTGGAAACGTTATTTTCCCAATCCATTGGAATCTGGTTGACGGTAGCACCTGCTATTTTGAGCTTGCCCATTAAGTAATTGCTATAAAAATTTAAACGATGTTCAATTGGTCACAAGTCTTTAAGGCAGCATCCTGTTCAGCTTTCTTCTTGGTGTATCCGTACCCGGTGCCGTAGGCCTGATCGTCAATGAATATTTGAATGGAAAACTCTTTCTGGCTGCGTGATTTCTTTACCTCAACCATTTCAAAACGCACCGACTTGTTCTGGCGCTGAGTCCATTCGATGATTTTACTCTTATGATTAAAGTTTGATTGGATCACCACCTCAAGGTCAAAATGAGGAAGAATGAGTTTGTCAACCACAAACTTCTTGCAGCGTAGATAACCTTTGTCAAGATACACAGCTCCAACGATGGCTTCAAGCGTATTGCCGAGGACTACCTGCTGTAGCTGGGCATTTTTTTGATCGAATTGAACAATTAGGTTTATCCCCATTTTTCTAGCGAGCAGATTTAAGGAATCGCGATTGACGATCCTTGATCGTATTTCGGTAAGAAATCCCTCATCTTCGAAGGGATACTTTTTAAAAAGATAATCTGCCACGGTTGCTCCCAGCACGGCATCACCAAGATATTCTAATCGCTCATTGGATTCACGGAAGCCATTTGCCTCTTTCGAGCGGCTGGTATGAAGGGTAGCAAGTTTGTAGAGGGAGAGATTGGAGGGCGCAAATCCCGCGATGGTGCGGATGGCAGTGATCAATTTTTGCTCCTCTTTTTTAGAGCCTCGATTGGAGATTTTTAGTAAGTTCCACACGGCGGTGTTTTACTCGGCTTTTTTGATAATAATCGAAGCATTGTGTCCTCCGAAGCCAAACGTATTGCTCAACGCAATTCTTACGTCGCGATGCTGGGCTTTGTTGAATGTCAGGTTCAGCTTTGGATCCAGGCCGTCATCATCAATAAAATGGTTGATGGTAGGAGGAACAACGCCCTCATTAAGGGCCAGTAAGCACGCAATGGCTTCGATTGCACCGGCGGCGCCAAGTAAGTGTCCAGTCATTGATTTGGTTGAGCTGATATTCATTTTATAAGCGTGCTCGCCAAAAACCTTTTGAATGGCTTTTATTTCACCTAAATCACCCAGCGGCGTAGATGTACCGTGCGTGTTGATGTAGTCAATATCAGATGCTTGGATCCCTGCATCTTCCAGGGCAAGTTCCATCACTCTTGTAATTCCGGCTCCTTCCGGATGAGGAGCTGTAATGTGATAGGCATCCGCCGTCATGCCACCACCTAATATTTCACCATATATTTTTGCGCCCCTCGCTTTGGCATACTCATATTCTTCCAGAACCAATGCACCGGCACCTTCACCCAACACAAAGCCATCCCGCCCTTTATCATAAGGACGTGATGCCGTTTGGGGAGAATCATTGCGTTCAGACAGTGCTTTCATCGCATTGAACCCTCCAACCCCTGCTTCGCATATCGCTGCTTCAGATCCGCCCGTGATCATGATGTCTGCTTTGCCGAGGCGGAGGTAGGTGAAAGCATCATAAATAGAGTTTGTAGACGAGGCGCAAGCGGAAACCGTAGTGAAATTGGGCCCGCGAAATCCATATTTAATGGAGATATGACCTGCACTCAGGTCCGCAATCATTTTGGGAATGAAGAAGGGATTGAAGCGAGGTGTTCCATCTCCTTTTGCAAAGGATTTTACTTCTTCCTGGAAAGTGAATAAGCCGCCAATCCCAGAGCCCCAAATGACTCCAACACGATCGGGGTTAAGGGTGGCAAGGGGAATATTTGAATGCGCAATCGCTTCATCCGCGGCAACGAGAGCAAACTGGCAGAAAGGGTCTAGTTTGCGCGCTTCCTTTCGCTCCATGAAATTGGCCGCATCGAAACCTTTCACCTCACAGGCGAATTTTGTTTTGAAAAGTGAAGCATCAAAGCGGGTGATGGGGGCGGCACCGCTTTTTCCGCCCTTCAAACCTTCCCAGTAAGAAGCACGGTCGTTTCCGATTGGCGTGAGTGCACCAATCCCAGTGATAACTACCCGTTTAAAATTCATACTGAAAGGTTGGGGTCACGATGATCCCGATAGCCATCGGGACGGGATTTATTTCTTCGCGTTTTGTTCGAGGTATGCAATGGCCTGGCCCACTGTAGCGATGTTCTCTGCCTGGTCGTCCGGAATAGAGATATTAAATTCTTTTTCAAACTCCATGATCAACTCGACTGTGTCCAGGGAATCTGCGCCAAGGTCATTGGTAAAACTTGCCTCAGGTGTCACCTCAGATTCTTCTACTCCCAGCTTGTCGATGATGATTTGTTTTACTTTTTGTGCAATGTCAGACATGTTCGTAAGGTTTAAGGTATTTAAAAAATCTGCGCAAAGTAAGAGATTTGGAGCCATATTGTCAAACTTTTTACTTTTCCCCAGAACGGCCCAATGTCTGCAAAAATCAAGAAAAATAAGCTTGAGATTGAGTACTCCTATAATTTTGAATTGTTAGGAGTCAGGACTTCTTTAAAAGGCTATAAACTGGCCTGGGAGCTAAATAAAATTTTGAAGATCAACTTAGTGAAGCAAGAAGATTTGGTTGTTCATTTCAAGAAAGGCCAGCTAGCTTCTTATGATCATTATTCATTTCGAACAACGCTAAATGACTTTCATTTATTTCGGAATCGGCCCAATGAAGCTGAAAATGCCGTTCCTGCACTTGTACCGGAGTTCCCACATTTTGATTTCATTATTATGACCCAAAGTGAAGAAAATCCGGGCGACAATCGATTGCAGGAATACATGAGGGTCATTCCTTCCGTTGAATGGGTCACTTTGATACCTTTGACGTCCCTAAAATCGAAGGATAACTTTATTTTTTGATTTAAAGGTTCATTTATTTCTTTACTGACTTAAATATCACATGGAAAGAACCTCATATAACAAAACAAAGATTGTTGCTACGGTTGGCCCTGCATCCAGTTCAAAAGAGATGTTAAGAGCCTTGGTAAAAGAAGGCGTTGACGTATTTCGCCTGAATTTTTCACACGGCACTCATGAAGATCATCAAAAAGTGATTCATCATGTACGTGAGATCAATGAAGAAATGGGTACCCACATCGCGCTGTTGCAGGATTTACAGGGCCCCAAAATTCGTGTCAATGAAGTGAAGGAGGGCACTGTGCTGGAGCCACGCACTCAGTTGACTATTACGACCCGCGAAGTGTTGGGTAACCATGAGTTAGTCAGCACGAGTTATAAAGGATTGCCCCGTGATGTGAAAGTGGGAGATATGATCCTGATCGATGATGGGAAGATAGAGTTAAAAGTAATTGAACCACGCGATATTGATGTTGTGTGTGAAGTGGTGTACGGTGGACCGCTCAAATCCCGCAAAGGAATTAATCTTCCCTTTTCTAAAGTATCGGCACCTTCTCTTACTGAAAAAGATTTGCTGGACCTTGAGTTTGGATTAAAGAACAAGGTGGACTGGGTGGCGCTTTCTTTCGTACGCAAAGCCAAAGACATTGACATTTTGAGAGGGATCATAGAGGAACATAAGTCGACTACACGGATTATTGCAAAAATTGAGAAGCCCGAAGCGTTGGAGAATATTGATGCAATCCTCGCAGCGACAGACGCAGTTATGGTAGCACGCGGTGATCTTGGTGTGGAGATATGGCTGGAGGAGGTGCCGATGGTGCAGAAGATGCTGGTAGAAAAATGTAATAAACTTGCCAAGCCGGTAATTGTGGCCACCCAAATGATGGAGAGCATGATTGAGAATCCACGTCCGACCCGTGCAGAGACAAATGATGTAGCCAATGCGGTGATGGACGGAGCGGATGCCCTGATGCTATCCGCCGAAACGGCAGCAGGTAAATATCCGCTCGAGGTAATTCGCAGTATGGTTCGTACCATTGGTTCTGTTGAAAAACAGGCAAACCTATACTACCGCTTCCGTGAAGTCGACGCCCATTCCCCGATCTTTATCCACGACAGTTTGATATTGGCCGCCTGTAAACTGGCACAGGAAGTAAACGCGAAAGCAATTGTTGGTATGACCTCTTCGGGTTATACGGCGTTCAAATCTTCCTCACATAGGCCAAATGCCAACATCTTTGTTTTTACCGGAAATAAATCTGTCCTCAATACACTCAACCTGGTATGGGCGACAAGGGCTTACTACTATGAAAAGCATACTTCCACCGATGAGACCATTGCCGATATTCAGGAAATTCTAAAACGCGATGGTCATGTAAAGTCAGGGGATATCTTTATCAGCCTTGCCAGCATGCCAATCCATGAACGGAGTCGTACGAATATGATGAAAGTGAATATTGTAAGTTGAGGTTGATTGCTGGTTTGGAATCATGGCTGAATGAAATCCCGGAATTAGTTTCTGGGCTCCACCATAATTACTTCCTCCCTTTCCACGACGACAAGACCTGCCAGGTCACCCTTTCTCTTCCGGACATATTTTTTCGCCGTGAATGCGACCGGGCATAACGATTCATTCTTTCGTTTGGAGTACCATGCGGCCAAACCGGCTGCACGTTCGATCACATCTTTTGGAAAAGGTTTTCCTGACTGGAATTTGAGAAGCACATGTGACCCGGCGACATCTTTTGCGTGCAACCAAAGGTCATCTTTAAAGGAGTGCTTTTGTGTCAGGGTATCATTTGCAGCGGCATTTTTCCCAACCCAGATTTTATATCCTTTGAATTCAAATTCATGATAGGGTATGGATAGTTTGACCTTTTTGTCAGTAGATGGTTTGAATAAAGACTCTGATATGATCCTTAATTTGACCGCTTCTGTTGCTCTTTGAATTGAGCCGATCCAATCATTCAATTCTTTTATTTCAGTTTGTTTCTTAGCAATGGATGTTTGCAAGGTCTTTATTTCGATGATCTGATTCTTTGCTTTTCGATAGAATACTTCCGCATTTTTCTGCGGACTTAATTCTTTTTTTAGCCTGATCTCTATGGGCCTGAGCTCATCATAAAAATTTTCCACCACCAATTTATCCTGACCGGGGGTGACACGGTTCAGGTTGGCCATAATCAAATCAGCCCATTGCTGATAATGGAGATCGCCGTCCAATTCGGTAAGTTTTTGTTTCGATTTTTCGAGAAAGGATTGAGATTGTTTCAATTTACCATTGATATGTGATAACAAGGAGGCTCTTTCTTTTTGAAACGCCGAAGTTGATATTTTAAGGATGAAGAATTCATTGATGGCCTCCATTGGACTCTTGAAAGCCTTTTCAACCTTCTCCGAATGAAACAATGAAAGCGCCCTGATGCCATCTTGATTTACGATGTAGAATTCCGGATTCTTAAGGTAATTCAGTGTCTCGGATAGTAAGCTCCAGCGGGCATTTCCTTCCAACTTTTCAAAATTACGTTCATTCAAATAATTCCAAATAGGTTTTCCAAACGTGAAATAGAGGCTTTGAGGCGCCGATTGATTCCTTTCAAAGGCTTCTAAACTCCAGTCTATCATACGGTCAAGATCTGTCAACTTCAATTCAAGATCGGCATGGAAATTATTTCTAAAAATCGCCTGTACGATTCCATGGGTGAACCAAATTGCGTTGGATCGGGCCCCATGCATGGAGAAGACTATTGCATTTTCATTCTCGAGCAGGATGGCAAAGCTTCGCTCGTTCACGAACTGCCGTACCCCAACTACCTTGTTCATTACTGCAGGTTGAAAAAGCTCTACACTGTTCTTTCTTGCCCGATGAAATGATTTGGGAAAGGATAAGCATTGAAAATCAGACTGGAGACTTGCCTTTATGAAGAGGGACTCCACTACATTGTTGAACTCAAGAATTAATTCATCTTTATTCTGGCTGAAGCAGGAGACCAGTGTGAAACCAATCATCCTCAGTTCAAGTTCATGACTAAGTTGTCGGAGGAAATAGTAATTATTATGCACAACAGTCTCTTAAATCTGATTGCCGTTTAACGAAATTCTCAGATAGGAATATTACAAAGTAACCCTTAGACCATCGTAAGCCAAGCCAATCGTCGGGGGGAGTTCATTTTCCACTTGCTTGTGGAGGCCCAATTTATGACTGATATGGGTGAAGTAGGTTTGATTTGCACCAATTTGCTGTGCCATTGCTATTGCCTCCTGCAGGTTAAAGTGAGAGACATGCTTTTCACGTTGCAGGGCATTTAGTACTAAGACTTTTGTCCCTTGCATTTTGTGCAGGGTCTCTTTTGAAATAAAATTGGAGTCGGTGATATAACTGAAATCCTGAATCCGGAAACCAAGCACGCGCATATTTAAATGCATGACCGGCAGGGGAGTAAAAGTAACACCGGCAGACTCAAATGCATCGTCTTCGATTTCAATCAGATCAAGCCTGGGTATCCCGGGATACCGTTGGGTTTCAAAGGCGTAATGGAATTCGTTTCTTAGTTGTTCCAGCACATTCTTCTGTCCGTAGACCGGCATATCCATTTTTTGAAGAAAGTTATAGGCTCGCACATCGTCGAGGCCGGCGATGTGGTCTTTGTGACTATGCGTGAAGATTACCGCATCCAGACGTTTGATGTCTTCGCGAAGCATCTGTTGCCTGAAGTCAGGACCTGTGTCAATGACAAAACTTTTCCCGTCCACCGCAAGGTGCACGGAGCTTCGAAGTCTTTTGTCGCGATAATCAAGGGAACGGCACACCTCGCATTCGCACCCAATCACCGGTACTCCTTGCGATGTTCCAGAGCCAAGAAATGTAATGTCCAAGGACTAAAGTTTCACTTCTTCCTGAGAAAGTGCTTCGTAAAGTTTGAGACTTTTCTCACTGAATTTACTGGTGCTCAGTGAGGCAGTCCTTATGATTTCAAGTAGAATATTGATTTTGCCTTCCGTCGTGAAAAACTTGTTTACGATAATGATTTTTTGGTCGTGAAGGAGGCAATATCCTGATTTAAAATTCCCTTTTTCATAGCGAAGGAAATAATCAGATTCTGCGATTAAATCTTCCAGTTTTACAAGAAATTGATTGGTGTACTTGATCATTAGAAGCGATAAAATTTCTTTGCAAGGTATGAAATGGGATTAGTTGATTCTCCATTGGCCCATAGTAAATTTGGGTAAGTCAGAAAAATTAGTGCACCTTCCTCGTTGGGGCTACTTTTGGCTTTCTTTGAACCGGATGGAAAAAAGACTCATCGTTATTACTGGTCCCACTGCTGTGGGAAAGACCCATTTGGCGATCCGGGTGGCCGAACATTATAAAACGGAGATTATTTCTGCCGACGCACGCCAGATTTATCGGGAGCTTGAAATTGGAACTGCCAAGCCACTGAAAAAGGAGTTACAGGAGGTTAAGCACCACTTTATTAATTGCAGGTCCATCCATGACGACTATGATGCTGGTCAGTTCGGACGGGACGCCAGGGTGTTGGTAGATCTCCTTTTTCAAAACCATCAACAGGTGGTGATGTGTGGTGGCTCAGGTCTTTACATAAAGTCTTTATTAGAAGGTTTCGACGAGTTGCCTGATGTGCCCGCAGAAATCCGCACAAAAATCATTTCTACTTATGATGAAAAAGGCCTGGCCTGGCTGCAAGGGGAAGTCGCCCTGCACGATCCTGATTATTTTGAAGTTGTGGACAGACGAAACCCTCAACGCTTGATGAGGGCGCTTGAAATCATCAACAGCACGGGAAAGAAGTTCTCAGGGTTTCTTGGAAAAGAAAAAATCACCCTTCCTTTTGATGTAATAAAGATTGGTCTTGAGCTAGACCGCAAAGAATTGTACCATCGGATTGATCAGCGAATGGATCGGATGATAGAAGATGGACTCTTTGAAGAGGCGGAAAGATTCTTTGAATATCGTCATTTGAATTCTTTACAAACAGTCGGGTATCAAGAGGCTTTTGAGTTTTTTGGTGGAATGACCGACCGTGAGGAAGCAATCCGGTTGATGAAGCGTAACTCACGACGCTATGCAAAGCGTCAACTCACCTGGTTCAAGAAAGATAAAACCATCCATTGGTTTCATCCAGACGATCTGCAAGGGGTTTTGAAACTCCTTTCGAAAAAAAGCTCAAGTGAAAAATGATCGCAATGCAAGTACCTTAGAGATGAATTTTGAAAGAAAATGTCCAATTGAAACGCAGATCATTCATTAAGAAAGCAGGCGCAGTGATGGCAACGCTCTCACCGGTTTGGTCAGCATTTGCCAACCCGCGGTTTCAGGGCGCGCCCGAGATTAAGATGGTCTTGCGTGGAGGTAATTGCTATTATCAAAATAAATGGCAGGCACTCGACATCGGCATTGATGATCAGGGTAAATTGAAAATAGCGCCTCGCGATTCATTGAGCGCATTGGAAATCATTGACGTAAAAAGCAAGGTCGTGTCACCGGGTTTCATCGACATACTTTCCGACAATGCTGCGAATCCTCAGAAGACCTATAAAATTGTTGAGAAGCATAAAGTAACCGATGGCGTTACCACCGCTTTGCAAATGCATGGTGGCAGTTCGGATAGTGCCTCTTACTACAGAATATTTAGCGCCCTTCCACACGTCATCAATTTTGGGGCCTCCACATCCGTGATGCAAATTCGGTACAGTACTTCCCAGCTTGCAGAGAGAAAAAGAAAGGTTGAGAAATGCCTCGAGGAAGGCGCGCTGGGCGTATCACATAGCATTGAATACCAACCTACGCCGTTTGAAGAAACATTGGAGTATGCAAAACTTGCCACGAAATACAACAGGCCTTTCTTTTTACACCTTCGCCATTCCTCTGAGGAAAAGGAATTGGAGGGGGTTGATGAGGCGGTCAGGATTGCAGGAGACAGCGGAGCGCATGTTCACATCGATCATCTTCATTCAACGGGCGGCACTTTTCACATGAAAGAAGCATTGGATAAGATTCAAGCAGCGAATGACCGTGGATTGCATATGACTTGCTGTGTGTATCCATATTCTTTCTGGGCGACTTATCTTCATTCAAAACGTTTTGATGATGGCTGGCAGAAGAGATACAATCTTACGTATAGCGATTTGCAGCTGGTGGGAACAGGTGAGCGATTGACGACCGAGAGTTTCAGGCGTTACCGTGAGATGAAGAAGCTCGTGGCCGTTCCGGAAGGGACGATGCCATTAAGCAAGACCGTGGACCTCGCTCTTGAAAAAGATTTTTGCATGATCGGCTCTGACGGTGGCATTGAATATGAACCGCATGCAAACTCTCACCCCCGTGGTGCTGGCTGCTTCTCTACTTCGATCCGCCATTGCCTTGACAGGGGTATGCCATTGGAAAAGATACTTGAGAAGGTGATTACCCTTCCCCGAAGTTTGATCCTGCCTGCGATGAAAGATAGAGGTGTGTTGACCGATGGTGCCTGTGCGGACCTTACCGTTTTTGATCCCACGAAAGTGAATGGGAGAGCGACCGTAACGAACCCCAATCAATTTTCAGAGGGAATTGAAATGGTATTTGTGAATGGGAAGATCGCTTGTAGAAGTGGGAAGATTGAGCACCTTAATGGGGTCGGGATACATTATTGAACCGTGGCTCAAAGGGTTCACGCAAAGGCCGCAAAGTTTTAGCGCAAAGAAAATGCAGAGAATTTTTCTAATGTTCGGACAACATCAATTGTTAACTTTGCAACAAATGTCAATGCCTCCTCAAAGTAATCAGCTTCCGTCATCCAGCATCGAGCAACTAAGAGCCATCAACGACCCACCGACAAATAAAAAAGTTCTCATCATCACCTACTATTGGCCTCCGTCCGGCGGCAGCGGTGTTCAGCGTTGGCTTAAGTTTGTTAAATATCTTCCATCGTTTGGCTGGCAACCTTTCGTTTTCACTCCGGAAAACCCATCGTTTGAGATTCGGGATGACACCTTGTTGAAAGACATCCCTGTTGAAGCAGAGGTGATTCCATTTCCCATTTGGGAGCCGTACTCTATTTTTAAAAGTGTATCAAAACTCTTTGGAAAAAAACCTGTTAGCCAGATAGACCTGGTTGCAGTTGGAAAGAAAGGTTTTTTTCGGACTGTGACCACCTGGTTGCGGGGCAACCTATTTATTCCAGATGCCCGCGTCTTTTGGGTGGAGCCTTCGGTTAAGTTTCTTGAAGGCTTTTTAAGATCCAATGAGATAAACACCATCATTACAACGGGCCCACCGCACAGTCTTCATTTGATTGGTCTTAAGCTTAAAAAGAAAAACCCATCCCTTCGCTGGATTGTGGACTTGCGCGACCCCTGGAGCGAATGGGATTTTCTGGACACGCTCTCACTCACTTCCTGGGCTAGAAAGCATCACCAGAAGCTCGAAAGAAAGGTATTATCAATAGCGGATCAGGTCATGACCATCGCTCCATTTCATGTACAGCGATTTGAAGCACTGGGTGGAAGGAAGGTAGAATTGATTACGAACGGTTATGATGAAGATGACTTTAAAGAAATTCACAAAGTAAAAACTTCGAAGTTCACGGTTCGACACATCGGCATGGTAGACGAACTGCGCGATCCCAGGCCTTTTATGGAAGCGATCCGCGGGCTTTCAGAAACCATTCCCGATTTTTTAAAAAACACAAAAATAGAATTCATCGGCTCTGTGAATTCTGCTTTCCAGGAATTTGTGACTCAAGATAAACTGCTTTCAACAATCACGGTTTTTGCCAAGCCTATGCCGCATGCCGAACTGCTCAAGTTGTATGGAGCCACGGACATTCAATTGTTGATATTGGCCCACACCGCACTGGCTGCTGGCAACTTGCCCGGAAAGTTTTTTGAGTACCTCGCTTCAGGGAATTTTATTTTTGGGGTGGGACCGGAGTATGGTGACGCGGCCGAAATTCTTCTAAAGACTCACGCGGGGATCATGATTGAGCGAAGCAGCACTCTAAAAATTAAGGATGCCTTGAAAGAAAGGTTTGAAATATGGAGGAGCGAGGGTG
>JAYVRH010000294.1:0-1909 GCA_043776495.1 Cyclobacteriaceae bacterium | reverse complement strand
CCCCTGACACCAGTAGAATAAACATTACAAATACAGGCAATTTCATATGTTTTGAATGATTGCGGCGGCGTAAAAAAACTGTTTGGATGGCTGTAATTTTCTATCTTCGCCCGTTCAAATCAACGCAACATAACTACTTCAACACGTATAACCATGAGTGAACAGAAAATCAGCATTAAAGACGGAAAACTTACTGTGCCGGATGCGCCAGTCATCCCTTTTATTGAAGGTGATGGCACCGGAATAGACATTTGGCCAGCAGCCAAGCTTGTACTTGATTCGGCGGTAAGCAAAGCGTATCAAGGCAAGAAAAAGATTCAATGGAAAGAAGTACTCGCCGGTGAGAAAGCCTTCAATGAAACCGGTAGCTGGATGCCAGATGAAACACTCGCAGCTTTCAAGGAATACCTCGTGGGAATCAAAGGCCCATTGACCACTCCCGTCGGTGGCGGAATCAGATCACTTAACGTGGCACTGCGCCAGGACCTCGATCTCTATGCCTGCCTTCGTCCGGTACGTTGGTTCAAGGGCGTTCCTTCACCGGTAAAAGAACCGCACAAAACAGACATGGTCATCTTCCGCGAGAACACAGAAGATATTTATGCGGGTATTGAATTCCAGCAAGGCTCTGATGAAAATAAAAAGTTCATGGCGGCTTTTAAGGATTCTTTCCCCAAGCAATACAAGAAAATTCGTTTCCCGGAGACTTCCGGCATTGGCATCAAGCCGGTGTCCATTGAAGGAACCGAGCGACTGGTACGGTCAGCGCTTGACTTTGCGCTAAAACATAAGAAACCAAATCTGACATTGGTTCACAAAGGCAACATCATGAAGTACACAGAAGGTGGCTTCCGCGATTGGGGTTATGCATTGGCCAAGCGCGAATATGGTGCGGTTGAAATCGACGGCGGGCCGTGGATGAAGATTGAAAAAAATGGACACACTTTAATTGTCAAAGATTCTATTGCGGATGCCTTTTTGCAACAAATATTATTGCGACCTGATGAATATTCTGTAGTGGCAACATTAAACCTCAATGGAGATTATGTTTCAGATGCTTTGGCGGCAATTGTCGGTGGAATTGGAATCGCACCCGGCGGTAACATCAACTACCTAACCGGTTATGCCATCTTTGAAGCCACGCACGGCACGGCGCCCAAGTATGCAGGACAGGACAAAGTCAATCCGGGTTCGGTCATTCTTTCTGGCGCCATGATGTTTGAATACATGGGCTGGATTGAAGCTGCGGAATTAATTTACAAAGGCCTCGAGAAAGCCATTGCATCAAAACGTGTCACCTATGATTTCCATCGCCAGATGGAAGGCGCTACGCTGGTGAAGTGCTCCGAGTTTGGAAATGAGATTGTGAAGAATATGTAGTTGTAAGTATTTCAAATAAGAAGAAGCCAGTGCGATTGAGTGCTGGCTTTTTTATTGTGAGGGTCGGCTGTTGGGTGTTGGCCTTTGGCTTTTGGTGGTCCATCAATGGCGATTGAATATATAGTTTATACGATTAGGCATATTTGCGAACGATAATAGGAAGTTCTTTCGTGCATAATAAATAAATCAGGATTTTCACCCATACTTCTTCCTGGAATGCAAAACACTGTCAGTAATTCGCTTTTTTATTTCTGAGAGGGGAAGTTTCACCTTCATCTTTGGTGGATCCATGGAAGGATCAATATCATCGAAGTAATTAACGGCCTTGAGGGCAATGAGCGGGTTAAAGTTAGGATACTTGACTGTGTAAAAACGAATCATTTCGCTGAGAGAAAAATGCTCCAAAAGAAAATACACATCAATAAAATCTTTTAGGCGTTGGCCAGAATTGCTGATCGCGTTCAGCTTCATGGCCGCAATGTCTTCTTTGGAAAGATAGGTGATGCCCTCTTCGGTAATGGGTGGAAGT
>JAYVRH010000293.1:0-1910 GCA_043776495.1 Cyclobacteriaceae bacterium | reverse complement strand
TTACTCCTTTTTCCCGGATGATGGCTGCTTTGACTCCCGTTGACTTCCTTCGCTTCGGATCTATTCCATAAGTTGAAAACTTCCCATCGAATGAAGTTTGAAATTTGTACTCTAATATCTGCTTGACATACTTCTCTTCTCTTTTCTCAGCATGTCCCTTTGGTCTTTGGATCTTATCAAGAAGGAAGGAGGTCTTAAACCAAGAGGTTCGTAGATGCTGAATGTTAAATGTAAGATGTTGAATGTTAAATTGAAACTCGAGATTTTGGGAAGCTGTTACGGATCCGAGTAGTTTATAGTTGATGTTGTTTTGACGAAGGTGATCAAGAACACTTTCGTCTTTTACCTGAATAACGATGCCTGGGTTTTCACTGAAAAGTATTTTGACAAGATCGGTTCCGAGTGCCGAAAGATTTAATTTCAATCCAGTATTGGGAAGCGGAAAACACATTTCCAACAAGGTTGTAATAAGTCCACCCGAAGAGATATCATGGCCTGCCAATATCAGACCTTCCTGGATGAGTTCCTGAACGGCATTATATGCTTTGATAAAATAGGCATCATCCTGAATGGTTGGAGTCTCATTTCCAAGTTGATTAACAACCTGGCCAAAACTACTTCCGCCTAAATTAAATTCATCTTTCGAGAAATCGATGTAAATAATATTTGAGCCTGGAATGGGTGCAAGGTCAGGGGAGATCGTTTTTCGAATGTCGTCCACCTCGGCCACAGCCGAAATAATGACGGTACCGGGTGCATACACAATCGCTCCACTCGGGTACTTCTGGGTCATTGAAAGCGAGTCTTTACCTGTGGGTATGTTGATGCAGAGGTTGCAAGCAAAATCGCTCACCGCTTCAACCGCTTGATAGAGTCGGGCATTTTCACCTTCATTCTTTGCCGGCCACATCCAGTTGGCACTTAAGGAAACACCCCGTAATCCATGAGTCAGTGGTGCCCAAATAATATTAAGCAGCGACTCAGAAATGGCAAGTTTACTTCCGGCAGCAGGATCGATCATCGCCGCCGCAGGCGCATGGCCAATGCCAGTAGCAACTCCTTTGTTGCCAATGAAGTCAAGGGCGATTACTGAAACATTGTTTAATGGAAGTTGAATGGGCCCGCAGGTTTGTTGTGTGGCCACTTTTCCAGAAACAGACCGATCCACCTTGTTGGTTAACCAATCTTTACAAGCTACTGCCTCGAGTTGCAGCACTTGATCCAGATACTCGCCCAATTTCTTTTCATCATAAGTGATTGATTTGAAATTGATCGGGAGGGTTTTGTCCAGAAGGATTGTTTTTGGGGATGAGCCAAAGAGATGATCGACCTGCAGATCAACAGGTTTGGGCCCCGACTTTGACGATTGGAAAATCAGTTTATGATCGCCCGTTGCTTCGCCGGCCACATACATCGGTGCACGCTCGCGCTCCGCCACACGCCGCAGCGTTTCTACATCTTTTGCATGGAGTGCCAGCCCCATTCGTTCCTGGGATTCATTGCTGATGATTTCTTTGGCAGAAAGGGTGGGGTCTCCAATGGGCAGCTTGTCGATTTCAATTTTTCCACCCGTTTCCTCCAGCAGCTCGCTCAAACAATTGAGGTGTCCACCAGCGCCGTGATCGTGAATGGAGACAATCATGTTTTCATCGGCTTCTACCATGGCGCGAATGGCATTCATCACCCGCTTTTGCATTTCCGGATTGGATCGTTGAATGGCATTCAATTCAATGGCGTTTCCAAACTCGCCGGTAGCCACCGATGATACCGCCCCGCCACCCATGCCGATGCGATAGTTGTCGCCACCGAGGATCACGATTTTATCGCCCGCCTGCAGGTGCTCTTTCTTGCTGTCTTTTTTCTTACCAAAACCTACGCCTCCGGCAAGCATAATCACTTTGTCGAAGCCA
>JAYVRH010000292.1:0-6128 GCA_043776495.1 Cyclobacteriaceae bacterium | reverse complement strand
AGATTGCCTTTTGTAGCATAAACCTTAAACTTTTTATTCAGCACAGCGCTCACCAACTCCTTACTGGTGGTCTTGCCGTTGGAACCTGTCAACCCAATCACCGGAATTTTCAATTGACTGCGATGATAACGGGCAAGTTCCTGAAGGGCCTTCAAGCCATCCCCTACCAAAATGCAACGGTCGCTTACCACGAACTTCGCTTCGTCTACTACGGCATAACTCGCTCCTTTTTCCAGGGCTTCACCGGCAAACTCGTTTGCATTGAAAGTGGGGCCTTTTATCGCAAAGAATACCGATCCTGACGTGATCTGACGTGTATCGGTAGATACTTTACCTGTTTCTAAATACTTTTGATACAATTCTTTGATTTCCATGCTTATTTCTATGCTTGAAGATAGCAGTCAAAATATATCCTACGTTGGATAGACATAAATTATTTAAAGTGCGCGTCCTGCTTTTTCTATTGCTTCCTTACTCCGTACTGGCCCAATTCAACTACAATATAGATCAATCCATACCTGTTGAAGTCAACGGAAAAAATTTACTGAATCCATGGGCCGGCGGCCTCAATGCTGCTCAGGTAAACACCATGGATCTGAATGCAGATGGGCAGGCCGATCTGATTATATTCGACAAGACTGTTTCCAGGATAAGTACATTCCTTGCGGGGGGCAATGGCTATCACTACGCGCCAGACTACGAAGCACTTTTTCCGGCAGAGATCAATACTTTTGTCGTCCTCCGCGACTATAACTGTGATGGCAAGAAAGACCTTTTCACTTTTGGACAAATTGGGGTTCTTGTCTTTCAAAATGTAACACAACCTGGCAAACCACTTGCATGGAAAAAACTTTCATTTTACAATTCCAGCACCGGCTTAAAAAGTGAAGTGCTGCTCACCCTCGGGTTTTCCGGCAAAATCAACTTATTACCCGGAAGCAATGATTTACCCAACATCACAGACATGGATGGTGACGGAGATCTCGATGTACTAAACATGCGCTTCGTTAGCCCAAGTACGGCAGAATACCATAAGAATTTCAGCATGGAGCGATATGGCCGATGCGACTCGCTCGACCTTGAACGGCAGACTCAAAACTGGGGCGGCTTTGAAGAATGCGGCTGTGGAAAGATTGCTTTTGGAAAAACTTGCGCTCAACTGGGAGGCCGTGCCGAACACACTGGGGGCAAAGTCTTGTTAACAGTTGATGTAGACAACGATGGGGACAAAGACCTCCTCTTCTCTGAAGAGTCTTGTTCCCGAATTTATTACATGGAAAACCGAGGCAACTCCACGTTGGCCGTCATGAACAGTGTGTCTCTGTTTCCAACCACAAGCCCTGTTGGCTTACAGATTTTTCCTGCACCTTATCTTGAAGATTTAGACTTTGATGGGAAGACTGATCTCGTTGCTTCACCCAACCTGGCAGCACGTGCTGACCTGAACACCAATTTTCTTAAGTCATTTTGGTTTTATAAAAACACTGGATCCAACCAATTGCCCATCTTCACTTATGTAAAAAATAACTTCCTCCAGGAAGACATGATCGAAGTGGGGGATTTTTCCGCCCCGGCATTTACCGATATAGATCAGGACGGTGACAAAGATCTTTTTATTGGCAGGTATATGAATGACCTCTTGAGAGGCTCTCTCCTATATTATGAAAACACTGGAACCGCCACCACCCCTTCATTTAAGCTGATCACAGATGATTTCCTTGGCCTCTCGCAGCGTTCAATGTATAACCTTAAACCCCAATTTATTGACGTTGATAAAAATGGCGGCGTTGACCTTGTCTTAACCGCCACCAACACTCAAAACGGGAGCACAAATCTATATTACATCCTCAGCAGCAGCAAGAACTCCACGGCGCTTGGTGGACAAGCCTTGCAGTTGAAAAATGTTACCATTGGTCTGAATGAAAATATCACAATGGTTGACATCGATCAGGATGGCAAAGTCGATCTTTTAATTGGCAAATCAACAGGATCATTGGAATACTGGAGGAATACAGGAACCAATTTTTCGTTGAACAACAATAAATTTCTTGGCCTGGGTGAAAGCGTAATACGTCAGAATATCACTGCAGTGGTGGGCGATGTTGACAATGATGGCAGGGATGATATTGTTATTGGCGATCAAGAGGGACAGCTTTCCGTTTTCGCTGACTTTCGTTCGAGCGGGGCCAACACACAGCCCGTCCCGGTACTAGTTTACAATTCCATTTCAAAATCTCACAGTACAAAAAATTTAGGCGGAAGATTGCGTCCCGTGATTGCGTATCTCCTGGGAATAAACAAACCCGAGATCATTGTGGGCAATACGCTCGGAGGACTTTATGTATTGAAAAGCGATGATGGTCAGACGCTGTCCAATGAACCAACGATCACTTTGTTTCCGAATCCCCTGCGCCAGGAACAACCTCTTTCCATTTTGACCGACCGCAATGCGCGAATGGAAATCTTCACTGTACATGGGCAGCAGATTGGCACTTCCCTCTCAATCACCAACAATCAGGTTGGCACTTATCCACTACAGGGTGTCGCTCCCGGAATCTACGTGGCTCGTTTTACCTGCGGCAATAAGACTGTGGGGCGTCGATTTATTATTTTATAATTTTATCAGATATGATTAAAAACTTTGCCGTCATTTTTGACATGGACGGCGTGATTGTCGATAGCAATCCTCATCACAAAATAGCATTGGAAAAGTTTTGCCGACAGCACGGCCATGAACTCAGCGATCAACAACTTCAGGAAAAGGTTTATGGAAGAACAAACAAAGACTGGCTCACCAACCTTTTTGGCAATCGGGAAGAAAAACAGCTGCAATCGTATGCGGATGAAAAGGAAGCACTTTTTCGTGAGCTCTATAAAGATGTCATTGTTCCATTAAAAGGACTCCGGAATTTTCTTGATCTCCTGAATCATCATCAGATCCCCAGAGCGATCGCCACATCTGCCCCTCGCACCAACGTGGACTTTACACTATCAAAAACAGGATTGGAAAAATATTTCCCTGTCATTCTGGACGACACGTTTGTTTCACGGGGCAAGCCCGATCCGGAGATCTATATCAAAGCAGCGGCTGCGTTAGGGCTGCCCAATCGCCAGTGCATCGTATTGGAAGATTCCATTTCGGGAGTGCAAGCAGGCAGAAGTGCGGGATCTAAAGTAGTGGGTGTTTCCACCACACACACTGCAGATGTACTAAAGGATACAGATATGGTGATTGATGATTTCGACAGCCTTAACCTAACTTCTTTGATTGCACTTATCAAACAATAGCGAAATACAACGTCTTGCCATCCTGACTCAGAAAAGGTGACGCATCACTAAATGGCCCCAAAAACAAAGAAAGGATGGAAAGTAAATATTTCGCGCTAAGGTTAATGCCAAAAAAGACAGTCGGGGGCATGGTTGTTCATTATTTTCCGCCCGCCTTGGATAATTGAGGGTCTTTTGTCGATATTTGCAGTCCTTTTTAAGGAAAGGTTTAAAAATCAATGAGTTATGGCAAGGGTTTGTGAAATTACCGGAAAGCGGCCAAGGGTGGGAAACAAAGTTTCTCACGCTAATAATAAAAGCAAGAGAAAGTTCTATCCGAACCTTCAAAAGAAGCGCTTTTTTATTCCTGAAGAAGGAAAGTGGATCACACTGAAGCTATCCACGAAGGCAATTAAGACCATCAACAACAAAGGCATCAGCGCTGTACTGAAAGAGGCTCGTGAAAAAGGAATGTTGGCAAACTGATTTAAATTAAGAACACCATGGCAAAGAAAGGCAATCGCATTCAGGTGATACTGGAGTGCACGGAACATAAAGCTACTGGCCAGCCAGGCATGAGTCGCTATATCACTACGAAGAACCGTAAGAACACCACGGAGAGAATTGAGTTAAAGAAATACAACTCGCTTCTGAAAAAATATACTTTACACAAAGAAATTAAATAATCATGGCAAAGAAAGTAGTTGCGTCATTAAAGAAGGCGGATGGTAAGAACTTCGCAAAAGTGATACGTTCTATCAAATCGGAAAAGACCGGTGCATATACTTTCAGGGAAGAAATTGTGCCTGCTGAATTGGTGAAAGAAACACTGGCCAAGAAAGGTTAACAGGTTCAGTAAAATTGTTGAAGTCCCGAAGAGGGACTTTTTTATTGGAGGCATGCCCTCATGCTACCTTTCACTGAGGTTTTCGTACAGGAAAATGGAGGACACATCCTCAAACGGGCCGGCCTGATTGGCAAAAGATATTTATGTCATTATTCAGTAATTTTTTTTCGAAAGAGAAGAAAGAATCTCTCGACAAAGGCCTTGAGAAATCAAGCACGAGCTTCTTCGGTAAGCTCAGTAAGGCCATTGTGGGAAAGTCCAAAGTCGACGAAGAAGTTCTTGACAACCTGGAAGAGATTCTTGTTGGGTCTGATGTGGGTATTGACACAACCATGAAGATCATTGACCGTATTAAAAAAAGAGTGACCAGGGACAAGTACGTTGGCACCGATGAGCTGGACCGTATCCTTAAAGAAGAAATTGCAACGCTGCTTTCTGAGGATACGACAAATGATCTGGGTGACTTTGATACTCCTCCAAACGTCAGGCCTTATGTTTTGATGGTGGTGGGGGTGAATGGCGTTGGGAAGACCACCACCATAGGAAAACTTGCGGCTCAGTTTAGCAAGAAAGGCAAACTCGTCCTCCTTGGGGCGGCGGATACTTTTCGGGCGGCGGCAGTGGATCAGCTAAAACTTTGGGGTCAACGTGTAGGTGTTCCGGTCATTGCCAAGGGTATGAATACGGACCCTTCTGCTGTGGCTTTTGAAGCTGTCCAGGAGGGCCTAAAGCTAGGTGTCGATGTGATCATAATAGACACCGCTGGGCGACTGCACACGAAAACCAACCTGATGGCAGAACTTTCAAAAATAAAGCGTGCGATTCAAAAAGTTATACCAGATGCTCCCCACGACGTTCTGCTGGTGTTGGACGGAAGCACCGGGCAAAATGCCATTGTTCAGGCCCGCGAGTTTACAAAAGCTACTAACGTAACATCCCTTGCCATCACCAAACTTGACGGCACGGCTCGAGGAGGCGTTGTCCTTGGCATTTCAGAGGAATTCAAAATTCCAGTCAAATATATTGGGGTAGGCGAAGGGGTGGATGACCTTCAGGTATTCAATAAAATTGATTTTGTAAATTCTTTGTTCAATAAGAGTTAGCCGGTTCTATTTTTGGAGTGGTGCAGGCTTTGCTTGTTTTTTGAATGGGATGCTCCAGAAAATTTGGTAATTAAATCCCCAGTAAATCTGGTTGCCAATTAGGCCATAACCCGGAACATCAAAGGTCTTAAACTCTGTCTCTCCTTTCGCACTAAGCGCAAACTTCATGCGTGCCGTATAGCCCATCCAAAATTGCTTCCAGATCTTGACGCGCAGGCCAGCAACAATTTCGCCCCACGAGGCCGTTAGGTCACTATTGACCAGGTACTTTTGTATGTCGCCGAAGTATTTGTCGTTGAAGTTAATCGAGGTTGATTCATTAAAATAGGAACGTCCGTATCGAAAGCCAAAAAAAACCATGTTTCGGTCGGGGTCCTTCTTGAGCAGGTTGATATCCGCTCCTGCCCGCCAATATGTGCCGCTGTTATGGTAGAACCCGCTATCCTGTAACGTTTTGTCTTTCCCCCAGCTTCCATAATCAAATGCCAAATACACTTTTCCGAAGTCTACATCGCCATTCATTTCCCATCCTGTATAAGTTCCCATTGTAAGTGTTTTTCCAATACTGATTACATCGGTCCCAACACGAAACGAACGCGGATAAAATTTAGTGTTAACCTTCTCGGTAACGCTGTCTACTTTCTTCACTTCCTGAGCAAAGAGGTCGTGCGCCAGACAGCAAAGAAGCAGGCTACAGCTTAATTTCAATATTGACCGTTGCACTTGTTGAAAGTTGGCTATTGACGATTTTTGGTGTAATCCGGAATGATGTGGCCAAGACATTCAGGTTGCTGTAATAAACATATCCGCCACATTCCGGACTGACAATTACATTTTGCGCCACATATGCAACCACAAGAGAATCAGACTTGGCCACATTCTGGGCATCCAGGTATTTAAATTTGAAAGTG
>JAYVRH010000291.1:0-1914 GCA_043776495.1 Cyclobacteriaceae bacterium | reverse complement strand
AGGGCACCGTATTGAAAACAAGGAGATAACAGATGCCGGCCGCCAGCGCACCGAGAATATACAATGCGATCAGCTTGTCGCTGCCGAGATACTCTATGAAAAGTCGCCCAAACCAGTACAAGGCCAGCATGTTAAAAAGGATATGGAAAATCGAGTACAGATCATGCATGAAGGCGTAAGAAATGATCGTCCACGGACGCATAATGAAATCAGAAAACTTCGGAGGGATAGAAAACTGGTTGTGAATGACCGCGAAGACCGATTCAAAACTTAGTATACGTGAAAACACAAAGATTACCCCCACTGCCAGAAACACCACCACGTTGATGATGATCAACTGCACATGGGCATGGTTGGGACGGTTAAATGCGTTTTTGAATTCCTCTAACACGAATCGGGATTTATCAGAACAACGAATTTAAGCAATAGTTGTTTACCAGCGGTTTGCTTTCCCCTGCCCTCTCCAAAAGATGACAAGTAAGAAGCCAACGAATGCACCTCCAAAATGTGCCATATGTGCTACTTTGCCACCTCGGTCCAATAGGAAAGTCAATCCTCCTATCGCAAACACCAAATACTTGGCCCTTATGGGAATAAAAAACATGGAGACCTCCATGTTAGGAAATATCATTCCGAAGGCCATTAAGACGCCATAGAGTGCCCCGGAGGCCCCCAGCATCGATCCTTCCGAGCCAGGAAACAAAAATAGATTCACCAGTGCGTAGATAACCCCTGCCCCAATGCCGGTGGCCATATAAAACAACAGAAACTTTTTGTCGCCCCAATACATTTCCAGCACGGGAGCTATAGAGGCAAAAGCCATCATATTAAAAAGAATATGAAAGAAATCTCCATGCGCAAACATGTATGTAAAAAACTGATAAGGTTGGAAATACGCCGAATGAATATCATACAGGGCCAAATAATAAGTTGTAACCGGCATTACTTTCTGAATGATGAAAACAACCACATTAATAAGTAACAGATTGCGGACTACGGGGGAAAGGTTATTAAACATGCGTACGGCGGTTAATGAAAGTAATTTTCAATCTTAGACGTCTCAATAATAAAAAATGTTGTATTCCCTTCGGGGGAATAATTCGGGTTTCGGCTCGAAAAGAGTCCTGCTACCAGTGAATCCATCTGTTCGCGTGAAAGTTCCTGACCGCTTTTAATGGATGCGCGTTTTGCCAAAGCGCGGGCCAAATTGTCACGAAGCGGAAGCGTAAGACTGGATTGGTTCTGTTTGAATTGCTCCAGCAAACCTTCAAAAAGTTCTTTCTCATTTTTTTCCAG
Organism: Cyclobacteriaceae bacterium; assembly: GCA_043776495.1. Classification (GTDB taxonomy): domain Bacteria; phylum Bacteroidota; class Bacteroidia; order Cytophagales; family Cyclobacteriaceae; genus ELB16-189. The sequence goes on along the minus strand of JAYVRH010000291.1, from coordinate 618 downwards.
AATCTCTGCCGGCATGCCATTGACCACGATCGTATTCTTTCCAAAAACCTCAAACTGAAAGCCGAGGGCTTTGATCTCTTGCTCCATCTCCATCACCAAAGCAAAATCTGTCACGCTCAGGCTTACGGTCTGCGGAAACAAACTCTGAGCACTGGCACCAGAATGATTTTGCATTTTCGACAGGAATTTCTCGAACAAGATGCGTTCATGTGCTGCCTGTTGGTCAATGATCATTAATCCGTTCTTCACGGGCCTCACCAGAAATTTTTGTTGAAACTGGAAGACAATTTTATCGCCTAAAGGCAAATTAGCGCCATCGTTGTTCAACCCGTTTTCAATGCGGACAGGGGTAGTCTCCATGGGAGGTGTAAACAAGCGCGATTGTAGTGGCCTTTCGTCTTCAAAGAGTTTCTCCCAGTTTTGAAGGTTGGACCGATTCAGAGAAGAACCGAACTGTTCCTCCATGTATTGATCGCGGTTCAGTGCCGGAGTTTGATTGATTTTATTGACAAGGTTGATGTCTGCAGAGTAGTCCAGCGCAGGAGTTAAATTATGCGCGCCCAATGCCTGCCGGACGGCCGCCCTTACCACTGCATATACCGCGCGCTCGTCGTCAAA
>JAYVRH010000290.1:0-6142 GCA_043776495.1 Cyclobacteriaceae bacterium | reverse complement strand
CCATTTTCATTTTCCTTCTTTTCACTGCCGGTTTTGTTCTCTTCAGTGGCCTTTTCGTGTTCCTGGGCTGCTTTTTTCTCACTCCCCTGCTCTTCCTTTTGAAGCTCGGAAGATTTGTTTTCTTTCTTTTCACCAGCCAGCTCCTGGGTCTTCTCTAAAATTTCCTGTTGCTTTTCCTTTTGCTCCTTTATCTCTTGAATTGCCTGATCTAGTTTATAGTCGTACTGAAGTTGTTTGAACAGCTCCAATGTGCGCTCCAACTCTTTTTCAATATTGATTTCCTGGCGATCCATTTTTTCCAGCATCTTTTGTATTTGCGATGGGTCTTGATTTTCTCTCAACATTTTTTCGAGCTCCTCAAAAAGCTTTTTTGTTTCGTCATCCAAAAGTTCCTTCATCAGCTTTTGAATTTGCTCTGACTTTTCGCGGATGCGCTCATTCTGTTCCGAGAAAGCTTCTTTCTTTTCTTCGAGTAGCTTGTTTTTCTCTTGCAGTTGCTCCACCATGTCGTTAAGGCTATTCTTTTGCTGAATGAGGTCTTCCAACATTTTCTTGTCCTGCCAATCAAGGGCTTGCTTGCCTTTCAGCTTTTGCTCGGCCTGTTCAATGGATTCCTTTAGTGATTTGGCCTTTGACAAACTTCTTTCGATTTCCTTTTCTGTTGAAGATTGAGAACGTGTTATCTCAGCCTTGAATTCTTCAACCCCCGGTAAGTCAAACTGATAGGCTGCTGACTTTGTTGATTTGCGTCCATGTACTCCATCATTGTCCCATACTTCCATATAATATTGGAGCCGGTCGTTGGCATTCAGGTGAAGTGAATCAAGTACCCAGTGATAGAAGAAATTTTGCTGCGTTTGCGCCCTGTCAATTGTAATTGGGATGATCTTTGATTTTTCTTCTTTGTCTTTGCCAATAATCTGATAGTGCAATTCAAGTTGCGAAAGGCCATAGTCATCGTGAATGTTTCCTGCCAGCACAATCGATTTGAAGAGCACAGAATCTTTTAGGTGATCCAACACAATTGAAGGATATTGATCTTTAATAACATCAACTCGATAGGCTATCCGATCTTTATTCTGGCTGTTTTCGTTTTCAAGTGTAATTGAATATTGGTCTGGGTTAAAGAAGTTTTGTTTGAATTCAAATATTTGATTATCAACTTGTTGCATTTTTTCAAGCCCATTTCCGGAGGAAAATAGAATAGAGGCTTCATGCGTATTAGCAGCCTTTAGATTCCATCTGATTATGGTGCCTTCGGGTATTTCCAGATTGCCTGCGTTGGTGAATTCTTGCTTTGGTCTTCCAATGTATCGGGGGAATTGTAACTGGACTTTAAGGTTGAGTAACTCCGGCCTGTTTACGATTTTAATTGTGAAGGGATCTGAATAGAATCCCGCGGCTTCAATTTGAAAGCCAAAATCCTGTTGCAACCTTTCGAACGTATAGGAAAAATTACCGGAAATAGCTGACTCCAGTTTCAACCGTAAAGGTCCAGCGATGAGGTAAGCAGCATCGGGAATGGCTTCACCTGTTAAGCTTACTTGCAAGACAAAGTCCTCATTTGCGAATGCGACGAGTTTTTGATTTTGAACAATGAAGTGAAATGGGGCCTGAGGTGAATATTCTTGGTTAAAATGGATTATGCGATCGGCACTTTGCGTAAATATTTTCTGATTGAAAATGAAAAGTATAGCAAAGAGCGCAAAGGGGAGGGCAAGGTATTTTAAGTATCGCTTGTTTTCGCCTAAGTCAATAATACTCTCAAATGAGAAACCTTCAAATACCGAGGCTTTTTGTTCAATGCTGGCTTCCAGTAGAGCGCCTCGGTTCTTTGTGAGAGAAGAAAGTTGAAGAAAATTTAATAGTCTATCCTGAATGGTGGGGAAATGTTGCCCGATCATCTTTGCACTTTGCTCCTTCCCTATTCCGCTCCCCGACAACCACCATGTGAGCGGTGCGCGTAAAAAACGAAAGAGGCAATAGCCCACTGTTCCAAAGAAGAGAATGAAAAGAGAGAGTCGGATTCCCTTGCCAAGCCAAAGATTGTATTCAATCAGGGAGGCCATTAGAAAATATGCCAACAGGAGGGTCAACGAAAGAATGGTGCCCCGAAGGAATAGATTCAGGTAATACTTCTTGCGGAAGGATGCAATTTTTTCGTCTACTTCTTTGGTCAGGTTACCCATCATTGATGAAAACGAAATGAGTCAGTAGTTAGTTTAACTTATGAAAGATAAGCAGCACTCTTTTGAATTCAAGAGCGAAAGATGCCGAGTTTCTAAGAAATACTGCCTGTGTGGGGAGGAGTCCATTCAAATTCTTTTTCGAAGTACTCCAGCACATGCATCTTAAGCAATTTCTCTTGTTCAAGCAGATCGAACCGTGGCAGTTTTTTGATAAGTTTCCAATGTGGCCAGCCATCTGCGTCCAGGCCCTCCAGTGTGTAATAACCGGAGAAGCTTAGAACCTTACAAATGGCAATATGCATTAAGTCCTGTTTCTGCTCTTTCGTGAAAAGCTGGTGCCCTTTCCCGAGCTCCTGGATGCCAATCAGGAAAAGCACGCCATTCATATCCTTGGGTATTGTGCCCATCATTCGCTCTATTTCAAGGAGCAGTGCTTGCCAGTTTTTTTCCAGCTCAAGGTCACGCTTATACATGATTCAATTCCTCCCAATATTCAAAAGCCCTTCTCAAAAGAGGGATGACGATCGTTCCCGCTATTAATGTTGCGACCCCCATGGCTTCATTTACTTCTTCAGAAATTTTCTCGTCCATCCGGGTCCTGTATTCGTTGAATTGTTTTACGGTGTTCATGTGACTAAATTTTGCCTTAAATATCTCGTTACTGCGGGGGAAATCAAATGGCAAACCTGAATACGGTCGTAGAAGATTTTATTTCGTTGTTCTTTCCCCGGTATTGCCTGGCCTGTTCAGGTCCACTGGTGAAAGGGGAGGAAATTATGTGTACAAGCTGTCTTGGAGACTTACCAAAAACGAACTACCATTTACACTCCGAGAACCCGGTAATGAATAGACTTGCAGGAAGACTCCCACTCAAACATGGCTTTGCATTTCTGAAATTCCGCAAGAGCGGCATCGTGCAGAACTTACTGCACGAGTTGAAATACAATAATCACCCTGAAGTAGGCGTGAGGCTTGGGCAAGCTTATGGGCATGAACTGCTTCAATCAGGATTTGACAAGGAGTTTGATTTGATCATTCCGGTACCTCTGCATGCATCACGAAAACGTCAGCGTGGTTATAATCAGAGTGCAAAGTTTGCTGCTGGCCTTAGTGAGGTGATGAAAATTAAGTGGGACGAATCCATCTCTGTCCGAATGCAAGCCACAGCTACGCAAACGCAAAAATCAAAAGCAGAACGATGGGAAAATGTAAGAGATGTATTTTCTGTAGACATTCATGGGAACATCAAGGGCAAGCGGATTTTATTAGTGGACGATGTGATCACAACCGGTGCAACTCTTGAGGCATGTGGACAGCACATTGTGAGTTGTGGCTGTGGTGAATTGAGCGTGGCCTGCATTGCAGAAGCACAATAGAAAAGCCCATCAGCATGCTGAGGGCTTTCAACTATCTTTTCTTTTAGGTGGAACCTATGGCAGAAGTTTAGTAATTAGATCCTGCACGGATCATGGCACAACGAAAGCCGATTGTGGCTGTCGCTGAATCCTGATCAAGGAATCTACGGGTACCGGGAGACATCCAATATCCTACATCTTTCCATGATCCACCTTTGTAAACACGGGCCTTATTAGTAATCAGTGAAGTGAAAGATTGCGGATTTTTCTCAACATCGCTGTTATACTTACTTACGTCATCCATGAATCCATCTCTGCGAATTGGGTTTAGGTCATCAAAGTCCTGAAAAGAAAGGGGACGGTAAACATCCATAACCCACTCGCTCACATTGCCCGCCATGTTATAAAGTCCATAGTCGTTCGGCGGGAATTCATAAATATAAGATGTGATAAGCGCACCATCATTCAGGCGACCAGCGATACCCGCATAGTCACCGCGACCTCGCTTAAAATTCGCCAGGAAGAAACCCATTTGCTTTCCATAAGGATTACGAAGGGCATGTCCATCCCAAGGATATATGCGTTGGTGCGTTTGCATTTCCTCCAACCACTGAGTACCGATGAGGGCCTGCGCAGCATATTCCCACTCTGCCTCTGTTGGAAGACGGTATGCAGGAATTACGATGCCTGACTCAAGAGGTATTCTGCCACCTGCTGGAACTTCAGGGAGATCCTGGCCAGACGCCTTCAATAACTCTAGGTTTACTGCTGAAGTGCGCCATTTGGCGTAATTGCTGGCCTGAACCCAGTTTACCCCGACTACAGGAAAATAGCGGAACCCAGGGTAACGTAAATAATGATCTACATAGGGATCATTGAAAGCTAATTTTCCTACCCATACAGTCGTATCTGGCAATGATGCCTGAAACACTTCCTGGGAAGAATCTTTGGCTAAATAATGCATGTATTCTGTCCAATGAATGTTGGCGATTTCAGTTTCGTCCATGTAAAAAGACGCCACAGATACCGTGCGTTCGATGTTATCCCGATAAGACATCACATCCTCTTCAAAGGAACCCATAATAGCCCGGCCGCCCTCAATAAATACAGTATTTGGAGCATCTGGTTGGCCTTCAAAGTCTGAGACTTTGAATCCACCAGACTCTTCGTCATTGTATTTAAGGTTTGTGGCAGTACTTAATTGCCCAGGATTAATGGCCGTAGGCTTCGCGTTCTTATTACCTCCAGGCAGGAGAGAACAAGCCGCAATTATAACCGAGCCGCCAACTACTACAAAGACACCTTTTAATTGCTTCATTTTATACATTTTATAGATTAAAGCAACCGCTAATATAATGAGATAATTCTGTGTTTTCCAAAGGGTAGCGATTTTTTGGTAAATCCTTAGTGTAAGGAGGATTGACAGGGCGCTCCTTTCATCACGCTTTCACTTAACGGCCATTGCAATATAAGTATTGTGATCGATCCCGGCAATTACAATCAAGCGACGTGTTTTGAAATCATTTCCCCTGTCTTGGGTGAATCCATTAAAGGCTCCAGGATTCTTAATGCACCCTCTACAGAGCTGATGTTTTCGATGAGCAGGCTTGGTTTTCCAGTCTGATCTTTCAGCCGGCATTGTTTGGAATGAGATTGTACAAAAGAGAGTATGCCTCCAAAAATGTCAGACTTAAAGTAGGCATCGTTATTGGAGACAAATGTTCCGCGAAAGCGGTTGGTTTTCAGACTTATTTTTTCAAACCCTAGATGTTCACCCACCCATCGGAGCCGCACAGTATCGATCAACTGAACAACCGATGGGGGCACCTCTCCAAAGCGGTCTTTCAATGAACTCTCGAATTGAAGCAGGCTTATCTCATCCTTGATGCTATCGAGAGTAGCGTAGAGCTGAAGTCGTTCACGCACACTGGTCACATAATATTCTGGTATTAGAATTTCAAGATCGGTTTCAATGATGCAATCGGGAACGATGAGTTTTGCTTTTTCAGAGAGTTCTTCTGCAAACAAATCTTTGAATTCATTTTCTTTTAGCTCCTGAATGGCATCGTCCAATATTTTATGGTAGGTATCAAAGCCAAGGTCATTGATGAAGCCGCTTTGCTCAGCGCCCAACAGATTCCCGGCTCCGCGAATGTCGAGGTCACGCATGGCCACCTTGAAACCGTCTCCAAGTTCAGAAAACTCTTCCAATGCTGCTAGCCGCTTGCGTGAATCGGATGTGAGCACAGAAACAGGAGGGGTGAGCAAATAGCAAAAAGCTTTCTTGTTGGATCGGCCTACCCGACCACGCATCTGGTGAAGATCGCTAAGGCCGAACATGTGCGCCTGGTTGATGATGATTGTATTTGCATTCGGAATATCCAGACCCGACTCGATAATGTTTGTAGACACCAACACGTCATACTCACCTTCGATAAATCGCAACATTGCCTTTTCCAATTTATCACCCTCCATCTGACCATGCGCAATACCAATTCGGGCGTCAGGGACAAGCTTATAAATAATATTGGCTACACTCTCGATATCGCTCACCCGGTTATGAACAAAAAAAACTTGTCCGCCGCGACGTATTTCATG
>JAYVRH010000289.1:0-6145 GCA_043776495.1 Cyclobacteriaceae bacterium | reverse complement strand
ACTCTCGCCTTCTTTAACAATGCCCGGGTTCGATCCGAAAAAGGATGGTGTAGACGAAACCACTTCGCCACCAATAGAAGTAAAATTCAAAGAGATATGATGTCCTTCAAAACGCCACGCCCAGGGCTTTCCTTCTGCAGGTTCGCCAAACAAGGTGAAGTGATAATTAAGAGGATCACGATGGCGACTGTCAGGCGCCTGCTTTTCAATAACCATTAAAACATTTTCGAGACTCACGATGGCCACGGCCTTTTGATATCCTTGTTCACTTAAAGATGATTTCAATAGCACTGTGGCCGCATCGCGTTGTTTATCCGAAAAGTCATAATAGGTTAGTCCATTTCGTTTGATCGGCACAAAGTTCCAGTTGAATCGTTCGGCATCATCAAGCGAGTATTGTGCTTTCGCCTTAAGTTCGGGCGTAAGTGTGCTTAGAAAACTCTGGGCGTTTGTTAGAACCACATTTTTTTGTGCATGAACAAAAATCGATACAGTAAGTACCAAAGCGGTAAGGATGGATGCTTTCATAGTGAAGACTTTGTCGAATATACCGATTTTTAAGAAGGATATTTTTTAATTGAGTTTTATCTTCATGATCAGCACATCTTTGAGCCGGGAGGAATTAATTATTTTACCCCTCTCCAGGTTGCTCATTTGGCTATTGGCAATGAAATAAAACCAATCATCAACAATGACCCCGGTTGTAGGAATATCAAAGTCCGGATGATCAGCAATCAATACACGGGCACTTTCAATTTTATCATACGTAGCATTCAACTGATATTGATTAATACCAACCGGGTAAGTGACATTCTGAATTCCGACCAGCGATTGTTTATAAAAGCAAAGTCCATCGATCCCAATTACGTAGTAGTTAGGAAACGGAAGTGCTTTCATCTCTTGAGTAGCCGTATTGATTTTAAAAAATCCTTTGAAGGTATTTACGATCACCGCATCATCAGGGGCAATAGTGATTCCATTCACATACTGCAGCCGGGCATCTTTGATAAGCAGTTCTACATTACTTGATTTTAGATTCACACGATAAATCGCACCATAATCGGAGTCGGATACAATCACATTCCCGCGACTGTCAACCGCCAGATCGTTAAACAAGTGTGTTTCTCCAGGTGGCAGGTTCCATTTGCTAACCAAATCACCACTGGCAAGATCAAAGGCATGAACCATGGATTGGTCTTGTGCATTTCCTTTACCTGTATTGCTGCACACCCACAATTTCCCCTGGCTTACTTTCATACCCAAAGCCTGACCAATGCCTTCTTTACCACTTTTGATAAAGTCAGTTACGTTGTTGTGTTTATCAATTCGTATGATTTTGTTTTTATGAATGCTGCTCACGAAGAAACTTTTGGATATTGCATCGTAAGCAATTCCTTCAGGGATCAAATCTTTTTCTGATATTCGAAAAGCAACCTCAACGGACTGAGCATCTAATGGCAGAGAACCCAATATAAATACCAACAATACCACATTTGCTTTCATCCTTGTAACATAGTCAAGCAATCTGTTATAAGTCATTTTCTATTTCGGGAACAAACTCTTATCAATGCCCGGAATCAGGCTCATCGCATTCTTATAATAGATCTTTTTCAGAATTTCATCGGGCAAGCCAATGCCATACATTCTCCAGAAAGCATGATAGCGTTTGTGATAAGGAAAGTATTCGTCTTCGGTTTCCAATACTCTGAAATACGTTTCATACTCATCAGGCACCCAACTGTCTTTTCCAAACAGCACACGATTCTGATATTTTGTTAAGAAGGCTTTAGATGCACGAGGTTGCCTTCCCAATTCAGCAATCACCGCTCCGATTTCAGTGTACATATTTGGATAAGCATCCATCAACTCGCCTAACTTTTTCAAATCATTTCCATACCATCCTAAATGAGCATTGATGAATTTCGTTTTCGGATGTTTTTTAAAGATATTGTGTTGCTCAGCGATGATCGTTTCCCAACTGGCAAATGTTTCATCGTACCTGCGCCCGGGATGCAATTTCAACTCCAGCCAGCGCTCATTTTGATTATCGATCGGGTCCCAGAAAGGTTTGGGATCAGCAGAGTGAATCAAAACAGGAATGCCGAGTTGTCCACACTTAGCCCAGATCGGATCGATACGTGGATCATCAATGGAAATACGTTTTCCTTTACTGTCTTTATTATGTATGCCAAGGCTTTTATAAATCTTTAAACCTTTCGCGCCACGCTTCACATCGTCTTCGAGTTGCTTGGTGATTCTGGACGACCACTCCGGATTATCAATGTCAGTAAAATCAACATTGGTAAAAAGAATGAATCGGTTTGGATATTGTTTAGCGATGTTCTCAAAGGATTTTTCAAGATGATCGCCACTGCTTCTGAAACCCCGGCCACTCAGATTTACCATCACACCCATGTTCAGCTGATCCATGAATTTCACACGCTCGCTCAGGTCGGCCGTGTTCATGTTGCCGTAGTGATTGTGAATATCAATGAAGGGGAATTTTGATTTTTTGAGTTTATGCTCTTCTACTTTTAATGTGGATGGAGGATCATATTGTTCGAAATCCATCTTCATATCCAACGGCTTTTCCTGTGCCCAGGTGGTGAAGCTGCAGAAGCTGATTGAAAGAAGGGCTAGAAAATATTTCATGTTACGTCAGATTTATCAAAGCAATTTACGATTATCCCGTAATGAGGTTATAAAAATGTGTGGAGCGGCTCATCGGAAACGTCAGGTGATTTAATCCAAATCTTGTTAACTTGCCCGATAAGATGAACCCAGCGGTATGATACGACTGATCACCCTTTTCCTTTTTCTCCCGATTTTTAGTTGGGCACAGCCAGATGCAGCGTTAGACGCAGCCCGAAAAAAACTGGAAGCCAAAAATTTTACCGGAGCCAAAGCTGATCTCACCAAAATGATCGATGCCAGTCCAAAAAATAAGGCTGCGCTTTCGTTGCGAGGAAAGGCTCGTATGGGGTTGCAGGATTATTACGGAGCCATTAGTGATTTTAGTTTTGCCTTAGAAGTTGATTCCACTTTTGCAGAAGCACTCAACTTTCGGGGCGAAGCAAAAATGAATTTAGGTGACGATGCTGCGGCTATTCTTGATCTGGACAAAGCCATCAAGTTTAATCCCCGTTATACCGATGCCTACACCAATCGTGGATTTGCAAAATTTAACATCGAGGATTTGCAAGGATCATATTTCGATTTCTCCAAAGCATTGGAGCTTGGCCCTGTTGATGCTGACAAATATTTCAATCGTGGATTAGTAAAAGCTGAACTGGGTGAGTTTGTAAGTGCCATTGACGATTATTCAAAATCCATTGAGCTGGACAAGGCCGATGCAAATCTTTATAACTACCGCGGTGTTGCATTTTATAGCACATCTAATTTTGACAAGGCTATTGTGGATTACAATGAATCTATACGACTAGATCCGAAAGACCCATTCAAATATGAAAACCGGGCCTTAGCAAAAGCAGCCAATGAAGATTTAAAAGGCGCGTTGGCGGATTACGATAAATCCATTGAACTAGATCCTAACGATCCTGAAACTTTTAATCTGAGAGGCGTGCTCAAGCACACGATGGAGGATTTTGACGGTGCCATCACGGACTACACGAAAGCGATTGAGTTGGACGACACCAACCCCATGTACTTTGATAATCGCGCATGGAGTAAAACATCAAAGGAAAATTATGCGGGTGCCGTGGAAGACTATACCTTTTCGATTGAGTTATACCCGAGCGACCCTGAAACCTACTATCAACGCGGTCTGGTGAAATTGTTGATGAATAACAATTATGATGGTTGTCTTGATCTGAAGCACGCAGAAGAGTTGGGGTCAACGGATGCAAAAGCAGTGATCAAGAAAAACTGCAAGTAAATTAATTTGCGATGGCGGAGTTGCTCATGACGATTTTCATTAATGGTAAATCATAAATGAGAATAGCAATCATCTTCAACGGTATTTCCAGAAGGAAGAATAGATTCTATAGGCACATTCTTCCTTCTCTTCAACAAAAATTTTCGGTTGAAGTTTTTGAAACACAGTTCTCGGGGCATGCCATTCAACTTTCTACTGAAGCCGTTGTAAAAGATTTCGACATCATCATTTCGGCTGGTGGCGATGGAACATTAAATCAGGTAGTAAATGGCATGTTGAAGGCCCCAACACCTGATAAACTTCCTGTCCTGGGCATCATTCCGTTAGGTTCAGGAAATGATTTTGCCGGCATGATGTGTATATCAGGCCAACCTTTGCAGCTCATCAATCTTTTAGAAAAGAATAATCCGAAGTCAGTTGATGTAGGGAAGATTTCATGTCTTGATAAAGCAGGAGCATCAGTAGAAAAATATTTCATCAATGTGTGCAGCGTAGGCATGGGCCCCGCCACCGTGCATCGTCTGGAACGCTTGCCGCGATGGATGGGAACCAGCTTCCGTTATTATGCGAGTGTCTTAAACACCTTCTTTGCTCATCCCACAGAAAAATTTGAAGTGCGCACCGCTGGATGGACATGGAAAGGAGGTGCCCGGTTAGTGGCGATCGCCAACGGAAAATCATTTGGGAATAGAATTTACATTGCACCGGAAGCGCAACCTGACGATGGAATATTCTCAACGTTTATTGCCACCGACATGTCGCTGATGAAATTTCTTCACGTGCTGCTCACTGTAAAAATGAAAAAGATCGTGCTCGACACGCGCGTGATCTACTCCACGGCCACAGAAATAACGCTCACCTCGCCCGATCCTGCATGGATTGAAACCGAAGGTGAACTGGCCGGACTTTTACCTGCCCTGGTTGAAATGCAAAAAGGAAAGATTTGGTTTTTGAGGTAGTGCCGTTTAGTAAGCCTGTATTAAAACGTCAGTCGGAATATTTAATTTTTCATGAAGTTGTCTAATCATTTCCAACGATAGCTTTCTCTTTTTGCTTAGTATTTCACTTGCTCTACTCTTAAGTCCAACGACTCTTGCTAAATCTGTTTGAGTATAACCCAGTTGTTCCATTCTGAATTTTATTGCTTCAATGGGGTCAGGAAGGTCAATTGGAAAATGTTCGTTTTCGTATTGGTCAATTAATATCCCTAGTATTTCAAGTTCGTCTCCTTCCTTAGTTCCTTTTTTAGCGTCAAAAATTAACTCAAGTCTTTCCAATGCTTGTTGGTAGTCCTTTTTAGTCTTTATTGGTTTTAGGTTCATAGTCGTCAAATTTTATTAGCATCAATCCTGTCGTATTCTTTATGAGTTCCAACAAATCGTATCCACATCATTTGATAGTGGAAATTAATCTTAACGATTAGCCGGTAGTTGTTCCCTTTTATATTGAAAATAATTCTATTGTCCCCAAGAATACTTGCTGTCGGATACTCCTTTTTGATTTCATTGGTATTTTTCCATTCACTCTTTTCAGCTTCCCGATACCAGGACTTAAGTTGTTGTTCGCAGTCCGAATGTTTAGTCCAAAACTCCCGGAGTACCTTTTTCGCAATTGCTCTCAAGTATTAACCTTTCGTCAAAGGTAGGTGAAAGTTCCCGTATTGGGAAATGTTATTTTGAATATTTACCTTGGTTTTTGGGTCGTTCCGAGGCATGATCGCCAATGGAAAATCATTTGGGAATAGAATTTACATTGCACTGGAAGCACAACCAGACGATGGAATATTTTCAACGTTTAACGCCACCGATATGTCGCTGATGAAATTTCTTCACGTGCTGCTCACCGTAAAAATGAAAAAGATCGTGCCCGGCACGCGCGTGATCTACTCCACGGCCACTGAAGTAACACTCACCTCACCCGACTCTGCCTGGATTGAAACAGAAGGTGAACTGGCCGGACTTTTACCTGCCCGGGTTGAAATGCAAAAAGGGAAGATAAAGTTTTTGTGTTAGATCGCCTGAGTTTTCATATAGAAGGTGGTGTTGAGCGAAATAAAAAGGTACTCCTTATCAGCGCCATTGATTATACATTTTTGTTGTAGGCTGCGGAAAGTGCGGCATAGCAAAGTGTGTGGCTATTCACTTTCAGTCTCCTTTATACCAGTCGTATTAAACCCGATTGATTTTAGTCTGTTAATCTGTTCCCTCGTCAATTTGCCCCTTCGCTTAATATGCCTAATCCAATTGTAAA
>JAYVRH010000288.1:0-6147 GCA_043776495.1 Cyclobacteriaceae bacterium | reverse complement strand
ACGGTTTTGGTTGAAAGTTATCACAGTCACGCTGAGCGGAGTCGAAGCGCGACACCAATCTTGCATTTAATTATTCCCCTTCTTAATCTGCTCAAACTTATTGGTCGGTGCTCGCTTGGGAAACACATTGTCACTCACGTTGACATCCGCTGTTTCAAAATTGGGATCAATCACAATGTTCACCACTTCCTTGTCTTTCACGAAGACTTTCCTCACCTCAAATTCATTGAGACGCCAAATTTCGGCGGGAATTTTCTCAAGTTCTTTGGAGCCGTCTTTGAATGTCCACTCGATCAGCACGGGGCTTACGAGTCCGCCGGAGTTCTTCAGGGTTACCTCGTAAAGATTTTTCCCTTCCAGCTTTTCGCGGATGGCATTATCATCGAGACGGCTCCGGAAGTCGCGGTAGTCGGCATCAGCAGTATTAATCAGAGAGAATTCCTGTGCGCCACCGGAAAAATCAATGGCCTTATCTTTAGAAGCATTCGCGGCAAGGTCACCTTGCTTCACTTTCACATTCTTTTTTTCCGGATCAATTTGCGTTGACTTTACCTTAAACCATTTCACTTCGTCAACCGTGAGATCGACATTGTCAGTGGTATAAAACCAGCCCCTCCAAAACCAATCAAGATCCACAGCCGACGCATCTTCCATCGTACGAAAGAAGTCAGCGGGCTTGGGATGTTTGAATGCCCAACGTTGAGAATATTCTTTAAAAGCCTTATCAAAAAGCTCAGGACCCATGACCGTTTCCCGAAGGAGCGTGAGCGCAGCAGCAGGTTTGTTGTAGCCATTGGGCCCAAAACTAGAGCCCTGATTGTCGGAACTCGCCATCACAGGACGCATGGTACTCTTATCACCCCTCATGAAGCCTGTAATTCCTTTGGGTGTATTGGAAGTGAAATCAAAATCAGGATAGCGTTCACGAATTGTTTCTTTTTCAAGAAATGAGTTAAGCCCCTCATCCATCCAGGTGGTTTGCCTTTCGTCAGAGTTGACAATCATCGGAAAAAAATTATGCCCAACTTCATGGACCACCACGCCTACCATTCTTTCCAGTGTCCGCTTTGTGTAGGCACCATTTTTGTCGGGACGCCTCCCGTTGAAACTTACCATCGGATATTCCATTCCGCCCCCCACCCAATTTACTGAATAGGCGGTAGGATAAGGATAGTCGATGGTCCTCGCAGAATAAACTTCTAAAGCGTTCTTCACTGCCTTGGTCGATTCCTTTGACCACAGGGGTACCGCTTCCCTGGAATAGAGTGACTGTGCCAACGGGGTCTTATCATTTATTTTCACCGCCTGGGCATCCCAGATAAACTTGCGTGAACTGGCAAATGCAAAGTCGCGGACATTTTCGGCGTAAAACTCCCAGGTACTTTTCTTTTTGGACCGCTCTTTCTCTTTTTTCTTAGCCTCTTCCTGTGTGACAATGACTACGGGCTGATCAAATGTTTTGCGTGCCTTTTCAAAGCGCTCAATCTGCTCTTTGGAAAGTACGTCTTTGGGATTTTGGAGCCATCCTGATGCGCCGACAATATGATCAGCAGGCACCGTGATTTTTACACGATAGTTCCCAAACGTGAGCGCGAACTCCCCGGCATCGAGGAACTGTTTGTTTTGCCAGCCTTCATAATCATCAAACACACACATGCGGGGAAACCATTGGGCGATGGTATAAATGTAGTTGCCATCTTCCGGGAAGAATTCCATGCCTCCACGATCGTCGAAGATCATCCTGTCATTGACATTGTATGACCAGTCAACGGAAAATGTGAACTTTTCACCTTTCTTCACCACGCGAGGTAAGTCAACCCTCATCATCGTATAGTTAATGAGATAAGGAAGCGCTTTTCCTTCGGCATCTTTCACAGCCTTAATATTAAACCCGCCTTTATAATCAAATGCCCTCACGGAAGAGGCCATGTACATCGCAGCCACAGAATCGCGGATCACACTCCGGGATGTTTCCTGGGTCATGCTTTTGTCGGCATTGATATTCTGGTCCAACTGCAGCCAGAGGTACTTCAGGTCTTCGGGTGCATTATTATAGTATGTGATCGTCTCAGAACCGGCGATTGACTGGTTTTCATCATTCAACTCGACATTAATAACATAGTCAGCACGTTGTTGCCAGTAGTCAGCCCCCGGTGCACCCGAGCTGCTCCTGTAACCATTGGGAGTCGGCAGCATTTGATCCAGTTGCTCAAACTTTCCCTGCCATTTTTTTGGTTGCTCTTGAGCGAATGCAGTTAGTGACATAAGCATCGAAAGACAAATCAGTGAAACGTTTTTCATGTTCTTATTATAATTGGATATTGAATTTATGAAATTGCTAAGGAGCAATTGTTGTGTTAAGTTATGCTTGGAACCAAAAGTAGGCAGTAAGCATCCCGAAACTATCGGGAGCAGTAGGCAATGTTG
Organism: Cyclobacteriaceae bacterium; assembly: GCA_043776495.1. Classification (GTDB taxonomy): domain Bacteria; phylum Bacteroidota; class Bacteroidia; order Cytophagales; family Cyclobacteriaceae; genus ELB16-189. The sequence continues at coordinate 3,720 of JAYVRH010000288.1, read as the reverse complement.
CCTATTGGTGATTGCCTACTGCCTACTACCAGGGACCATGCTTTATTGTTGGAATTACTCTAACTACTAATTTGTTTTCCTTTTGAGTTCATCAAACTTATTCACGGCAGCCACCTTCGGAAACACATTATTATTTTCATTGATGTCAGACGTTTCCTTCTTAGGATCAAGGATGATGTTGGTCACTTCTTTATCCTTCATGAAGACTTTCGTTATGGTCTTCTCATTGGTGCGCCAGATCTCGGCAGGGATTTTCTCTATCTCTTTGGTGCCGTCTTTAAAGGTCCATTCGATTACGACCGGCATGATCAATTCGCCTTTGTTTGTCAAGGTCACTTCATAAAAGTTCTTATTCTCCATTTTAGAGATAAGCGCTTTATCATCTACACGGTTTTGAAAGTCGCCATAGAGGCGAGCATCCGTTGGAATCACCGAGAAGGGTTCCGGCCCACCACTGAAATCATCCGTCTTCTTTTCACCTGAGCCACTGGCAAGGTCACCCTTCTTCACCGCCTTCCCCTTATTTTCCAGTGTGCTTTGATCTTTGCGCACGGTATACCACTTCACTTTGTCGATGGATTGATCACAAACATCGGTGGTATAAAACCATCCTCTCCAGAACCAATCAAGGTCAACGGCAGAGGCATCTTCCATGGTGCGGAAGAAATCGGCAGGCTTCGGATGACGGAAAGCCCAACGTTGTGCATATTCTTTAAAAGCTTTATCGAATAATTCCGGACCCATCACGGTCTCGCGCAACATATTGAGGCCCGTGGCACACTTGGCGTATTGTTCGTTTCCAAAATTGGAACGCACTACAGATTCCGAATTGACCATCAAAGGTCGCTGAATACTTTGATCGCCTTTCATGTAGGGTACTATTCCTGATGCAGGGCCTCTGCGTTGCGGCATGTCAGGGTAGTTTTCCACTTGCGTGCGATATTGGACGAAGGTGTTCACGCCTTCGTCCATCCAGGTCCACTGACGCTCGTCGTTGTTGATAATCATAGGAAAAAAATTATGCCCTACTTCATGGATCACCACGCCAACAAGGCCCCACTTTGTTTGATCATTGTAGGTGCCGTCTTTATTCGGTCGCCTACCATTAAAGCAAATCATGGGATACTCCATACCAAGAGAAGCATTGTGTACTGAGGTGGCGTGTGGATACGGATAGTCAATCGTGTACTTGGAATAAGTGGTGATAGCTGCTTTTACAGCTTTTGTTGATTCCCGTTCCCAGAGCGGATTTCCTTCTTTAGGATAATATGACATGGCCAGCGGAGTTTTGTCGCCGATTTTTACTGCCTGGGCATCCCAAATAAATTTTCTGGAAGTGGCAAATGCAAAATCACGCACATTCTCAGCTTTAAACTTCCAGGTCTTTTTATCTTTTGATTTTGTCTTCTCACGCACGATGGCTTCTGCCTGTGTGGCGATGATGACTGGTTTATCGAATGTGACCTTCGCCTTGTCAAATCGTTCAAGTTGCGTTGTTGTCAACACTTCTTTTGGATTTTGAATCATCCCAGTTGCTGCCATGATATGGTCAGCAGGAACGGTGAGGCTCACATCATAGTCACCAAAAGTCAAGGTAAACTCACCCTGACCCAGAAATTGCTTGTTCTGCCAGCCCACTACGTCGTCATAGACGCACATCCGAGGAAACCATTGAGCGATGATGTAGGAATAGTTGTCATCTTCCGGGAAATATTCCATACCGCTGCGGGCATCGTTCATAGTAGCACCGTTCATGCGATCATTAATATTAAAGGCCCATTCAACAGAAAAATTGATTTTTTGTTTAGCCGGGAGCGGTTGTAATAAATCTACCCTCATCATAGTCTGGTTGATGGTATAGGGCAAACTTTTTCCACTCGCATCTTTCACACTTTTGATTTTAAAGCCTCCATCGAAATCAAAAAGACCCAGATCACTCGCAACCGTCTTCGTATTGACAGAATCTTTTACGCTTGTCGTCTTTATCTTCTGTGAATTATTGGATTTCTCGTTGATGTTCTGGTCCAGTTGAAGCCAAAGGTATTTCAGGACATCCGGTGAATTATTGATGTAAGTGATTGTCTCAGTTCCTGTGATACTCTGGGTGTCGTCATGAAGTTCGGCATTGATCACATAATCCGCCTGTTGCTGCCAGTATTTTGGTCCAGGTGCACCGGAGCCCGAACGGTATTCATTCGGGGTTGGCAATAACTGGTCAAGCTGTTCGAACTTGCCCTTCCACTTTACTGGTTCGGTCTTTACTTCCTGCGCTGAAAGGCCAAAGCCTGAAAACAAAAAGCATAATAGAAATACTTTCTTCATGGGAATCTGATTTTTTGTTTACAATTATTTGCGATGAGTGGTTGGTGCAATTAGAATAGTCTGTCTTTCATTAAAATAAGGGAGATTCCGGCGATGGCTGAAGACAGTACCATTTTCCAGTCCCTCCTGTCAGCCCCTGCGATGGTGATTGCAATAAAACTAACTGCCAGAAATATCCCAACAATTATTATCTGACCGAACTCAAGCCCCAGATTAAAGGCAAAAAGCTGCGTCACAATACTTTGGTTCTTGCCCAAGAGTGCCTTAAGGTAGTTGGAAAACCCCATTCCATGAATAAGTCCAAAAAAGAGTGCAAAGAAATAATTCAACTGGACTCGATTTTGGGTCGGTGATAGATCACTCCGGAACAGATTCGAAACGGAGGTTATGAATATGGTGAGCGGTATGAGAAACTCAATCCAGGAGCCATTGATGGAAATGATGTTCAGTGTAGCCAATGCCAGCGTGATTGAATGACCGAAGGTGAATGCTGTGACAAGGATCAGAAGCTTCTTCCAATCGCGCACAATGTATACTGCACAGAGCGCCAGCACAAAGAGGATGTGGTCATAGCCATTGGCATAATCAAGGATATGATCTTTTCCCAGAACAAAATAGAGTTGGAATTCGGACATGATCAGGGACCTATCATTGGAAATTTAAATGCATTCACACAAAGCCGCAAAGATCGCAAAGAAATAATAAATGTAGGGGAAATCTACTGGAGTCGGATGTCTTCGCGGCCCCGCCTCGGGTGCCGCGACCTTCGAATCCAAAGATGAAATGCATAGTCCAGCATATCAGTCTGAACGAAATGAGAGAAGATCCACATCTGCGTTGAATCACATTTGCCGATCGCGGTATTTTCGATGAGACATCAGAAAACCGCGAAGACCCACCATGTTTAACTATCGCATATTATTATAATACTCCAATCAAGTGGAGATGTCTTCGCGGCCCCGCCTCGGGTGCCGCGACCTTCGAATCCAACGATGAAATGCATAGTCCAGCATATCAGTCTGAACGAAATGAGAGAAGATCCACATCTGCCGCGTTGAATCACATTTGCAGATCATGGCATTTTTGCTGAGACATCAAAAAACCGCGAAGACTGGCAATACTCTATTGAACAAAGAAGTTTCCTGTTTACTTTTGAACCCTTATGCTGCTTATTCACTTTCTATTGGTTTGTTTCCTTCACCCCATTCACGTATCGGTGACGGAAGTCGAATACAATGAGAAAACCAAATCGCTCCAGATTATCTCCCGTATTTTCATCGATGACCTTGAACTGTCTGTGCAAAAGCAGGTGAAGAACGAATCCCTGGACTTGATCGAACCAAAGAACGGGATGACCACCGATCAGTTGTTGAGCAACTATCTCAAAGATCACCTTAA